>DASQMY010000108.1:0-4155 GCA_035645255.1 Mycobacteriales bacterium | reverse complement strand
CGGGACGACGCCGTCGGAGATCATCATCGTGACGGCCCGGGTGTGCTCGGCGACGACCCGCAGACGCACGTCGTCACCGCCGTCCACGCCGTACCGCGACCGTGACAGGTCGGCGGCCCGGTCGAGGACCGGGCGGAGCAGGTCGATCTCGTAGAAGTTGTCGACGTCCTGCAGCAGCATCGCCATCCGCTCGATGCCCATGCCGGTGTCGATGTTCTGCGCCGGCAGGTCGCCGAGGAGGTGGTCGACGTAGTCATAGCCTTCGCCGGCGCCGCGCTCGTACTGCATGAAGACGAGGTTCCACACCTCGAGGTAGCGGTCCTCGTCGGCGACCGGGCCGCCTTCGACGCCGTACGCCGGGCCGCGGTCGTAGTAGATCTCGCTGCACGGGCCGCACGGCCCGGGCACGCCCATCGACCAGTAGTTGTCCTCCGCGCCGCGGCGCTGGATCCGGTCCGGCGGCAGGCCGACGGTGTCGCGCCAGATCGCGAAGGCCTCGTCGTCGTCGTGGTAGACGGTCGCCCACAGCCGGTCGGCCGGGAAGCCGTAGCCCTCGGTGAGCAGCTCCCACGCGTAGGGGATCGCCTTCTCCTTGAAGTAGTCGCCGAAGGAGAAGTTGCCGGCCATCTGGAAGAACGTGCCGTGCCTGGTCGTCTGGCCGACGTTCTCGATGTCGGTGGTGCGCATGCACTTCTGGACGCTCGCCGCCCGGTCGAACGGCGGCGGCAGGTCGCCGAGGAAGTACGGCTTGAACGGCACCATCCCCGCGTTGACCAGCAGCAGGGTCGGGTCGTCGGCGATCAGCGAGGCGGACGGCACGACGGTGTGACCGCGCTCCTCGAAGAAGGTGAGGAAGCGCCGGCGGATCTCGTCGGAGCGCACGGCTAGCGCGCCGGGTCAGGCTCGACCGGGTAGGGCTCGCCGAACCCGAGCGCCTCGGAGAGCTCGGTCTCCCGCTCGATCATGCCTTCGCGTACGTCGGCCGCGAACTCGCGTACGGCGTCGCCCAGGTTGCTCACGGCACCGGCGAGCGCCCCGGCCACGCTGGTCGGTGTAAGCGCGTCCTGCGCACGGCGGATCTTGCGGGCGGCGATGACGCCCGCCGCGGCGCCGAACCCGATCCCGAGCGCGGTCCAGAACATCCGTCGCATCTAGCTCGCCTTCCGCTTGCGGGCCTGCTTTCGCTCCACCTTCGCCGCGCGACGCTCGTCGCTCATCGCCGTCTTCACGCGCTTCTCCACCTCGGCCTTGTTGCGCCCGGCGGCGGCATGCCGCACGCCGTACGAGAAAGCGGCGACCTTGATCAGCGGGCCACCCAGCGTCGCGCCGAACAGCGCGACCAGCGAGGACGCGTTGTTGCTGATCACCTGCACGTTCTCGGTGATCGCGTCGACCCGCTCGAGCTCGTGGTTGACGTGCAGAACGGTGTTCTTGACCTCGGCGACGACCGGCACCGACTCGTCGGTGTGCCTGTCGATCGACGTCTCCGCGGCCTTCAGCACGCCGCCGATCGGCACGAGCACCTTGACGCAGATGAACACCACAAGCACGGCCCAGAACAGCGCCAGGATCAGGACGGCGATCTCGCCCGCGTTGTCCATCGTCGGTGTCTCGCTCCTCACCCGGTGGGAGCGCGCCACGGGTCGGGGGCGCGCGCGCCGCAGCCTACCCGGCCAGGCTCACGAGGGTCGATCCGGTTGGGTCGCCGGCTCGACTGCGCGAACCACGGCAGAAGCCAAAGCGCAGCAACGGACGCGGAAGGGTCAGCGGTCACCGCAACGCCCGCTGCGAGGGTGATCTGTGGTGCGGATGATCTTGGTCCACGCTCAGCCCAAGATCATCCGCACCACAGATCAATCGGCGGAGGCGTCGGGAGGGGCGACACCCCGAATTCTGGCGCGCAGGATCCGCCACCGGTCGGCGTACACCCGCTCGGCGCCGTGCTCGGTGGGGACGTAGTAGGCGCGGTCCAGGACCTCGTCCGGCGCGTACTGCTGCTCGACGACGCCGTCCGGGAAGTCGTGCGGGTAGCGGTAGCCCCTGCCGTGCGTGAGCTTCCTGGCGCCGGCGTAGTGCGCATCGCGCAGGTGACTCGGTACGGCGCCGATCCGGCCGGCCTGGACGTCGCCCTGCGCCGCGCCGATCGCGCTGATGACCGCGTTCGACTTGGGCGCGAGGGCGCAGTGGATGACCGCCTGGGCGAGGTTGAGCCGCGCCTCCGGCAGACCGATCAGCTCGAGCGCCTGCGCCGCGGCGACCGCCACCTGCAGCGCGGTCGGGTCGGCCATGCCGACGTCCTCGCTCGCGAAGATGACGATCCGCCGGGCGATGAACCTTGCGTCCTCGCCGGCCTCGACCATCCTGGCCAGGTAGTGCAGCGCCGCGTCCGCGTCCGAGCCGCGCATGCTCTTGATGAACGCGCTGATGACGTCGTAGTGCTGGTCTCCCTGCCGGTCGTAGGTGACCGCCGCCCGGTCGACCGCCTCCTCCAGCAGCGCCAGGGTGATCGCCGGGCTGCCGGTCGCGTCGGCCGCGCCGGCGCCGGCCTCCAGCGCGGTCAGCGCGCGCCGGGCGTCGCCCTGCGCGATCCGCACCAGGTGCTCCTCGGCGGCGGCGTCCAGGCTGAGCCCGCCGGTCAGCCCGCGCTCGTCGGCGAGCGCCCGGCGCACGACGGCGAGGACGTCGTCGTCCGACAGCGGCTCCAGCCGGAGCAGCAGGCTGCGGGAGAGCAGCGGGCTGACGACCGAGAAGAACGGGTTGTCGGTGGTGGCCGCGACGAGCGAGATCGTGCCGCGCTCGACCCCCGGCAGCAGCGCGTCCTGCTGGGTCTTGGAGAAGCGGTGCACCTCGTCAATGAACAGCACGGTCTGCCGGCCGTACATGGTCAGCTGCTGGCGCGCCTCCTCGATGGCCGCGCGCACCTCCTTCACACCCGCGGTGACCGCCGACAGCTCGACGAACCGGCGGCCGGTCGCCGTCGCGACCAGCATCGCGAGCGTCGTCTTGCCGGTGCCCGGCGGCCCCCACAGCAGCAGTGACAGCGAGCCCTGTCCCTCGATCAGCCGGCGCAGCGGCGTGCCGGGTCCGAGCAGGTGCTGCTGACCGACGACCTCGTCGATCGTGCGCGGCCGCATGCGTACGGCGAGCGGCGCCGCCCGCTCCTCCGCGACCCGCCGGCCCTCGTCGAACAGCGACGGCTCGTCCATGACCGTGACCCTACGCGCGCCGGGGTTCGGCGCGGCGCGTGGTGAGATTGCCGGGTGGACCCCTTCTCCGACGTGCTCGCCGGCAACGCGGCGTACAGCAAGCGCTTCCTCGACAGCAACACTCCCGGCAGGGCCGCCCGCGGGCTCGCCGTCGTGACGTGCATGGACTCGCGGATCGACCCGCTCGACATGCTCGGGCTGCAGCCCGGCGACGCCAAGATCCTGCGCAACGCCGGCGCACGGGTCACCGGCGACGTGCTCCGCACGCTGGTGCTCGCGGTCCACCTGCTCGACGTCAACCGCGTCATGGTCGTACCGCACACCGACTGCCGGATGACCAGCGTCACCGACGAGCAGGTGCATGCCGAGATGCTGAGCCGCGGCCTCGACACCCGCAGCCTGGACTTCCGAACGATCGCCGACCAGGCGGAGACGCTGCGCTGCGACGTGCAGCGGATCCGCAGCTCGCCGTACCTCCCGGCCGGCCTCCCCGTCGCCGGCGCGGTGTACGACGTGCGCACCGGCCGGCTCGACGTCGTCGTCCCCGCCGAGTAGCCGACCGCGAAACCCGGGCGGGTACGCCGGACGCCGCGGGTTAGGGTCGATCGGTGCAGGAGATCACCGCGCCGGGCGAGCTGCGCACCGCCGGCAAGGACGACCCGCTTCTCGTGCACCTGCTCCCCCACCTGATCGCCGGGCGTCCGGCGTACGCGATGGACGGGGCGGTGCTGTTCGCCTACGACTACTGGGACGACATCGGCTGGCAGGCCATAGGGCCGGCGGACGCCGCCGCGCGGCTCGTCGCCGCGGCGGCCGGACGGCTGGCTGACGGCAAGCACATCTCGGTCCCGGAGGAGTCGGTCGACCAGCTGCCACCCGGCTGGTTCGAGCCGGACAACCCCTGGCGGTTCCGGTGGTCGGACCGCCGGCCGCCGGCTCCGAGCGTGGG
>DASQMY010000107.1:0-2797 GCA_035645255.1 Mycobacteriales bacterium | reverse complement strand
GGTGTGACCGGCTCCGGGCTGGTGCTGTTCAACATCGCGCTGGTGCACGGGTCGCGGCACGCCGAGCCGGCCGTCCTCGGTGTAGCGGTGGCCTCCGTGCCGCTCGCGCTGGCCGTGATCGGGCCGATGATGGAGCGACGGCGCCCGGCCCGCCGCATGCTGACCGCCGCGCTCATCGTCACCTGCGGCGCCGCCCTCGTGCAGGGGGTGGGCCGCACGGACGTCGCGGGGCTCGGCTGGGCGGTCGTGGTGCTCGGCTGCGAGGCGGCCTTCACACTCCTCGCGGTGCCGGTGCTGCCGCGTCTCGGGCCGTGGGGCGTCTCGGTGCACGCCACCTGGATCGCTGCGGCGGTGTTCGCCTGCGCTGGGCTGGCGCTGGAAGGACCCGCGGCCGTCACCCGGCTCGGGTCCGGTCAGCTGCTCGGTGTCGCCTATCTCGCGGTCGGCGTGACCGCGGTCGCCTTCGTCCTCTGGTACTCGAGCGTCGAGCGGCTCGGCGCCGGCCGCGCCGGGCTGCTGACCGGGGTCGCGCCGGTCGCGGCCGCCGCGACCGGCGTGGGTCTCGGGGGGCCGGCGCCGCGGCCACTCGTCTGGGTCGGCATCCTGCTCGTCGCCGCCGGGCTCGTGGTCGGCCTACGCGCCGACGCGCCGGTGCGCGCCCCGGCCGACCGGTAGCGCAGTCGCTCAGCGCCGGTGCAGCCCGGCCGACTCCGCGCCGGCGAGCAGCCCCGGTACGCCGAAGGCCTCGACCGGACCGAGCGCGCCGGTGCCGCTTACCGCGCCGTCCGCCGCCTGGGCAGCGCCCCACGCGAGGAGCCCGGCGGTGAGGTCGTACGGGTTGGGTCCGGCGAGGGCGACCGAGGCGAGCTGCCGGCCGGCGGTGTCGTAGGCGACGGCGACGATCTCGCTGCGCGTCCTGGCGCGCTCGTCGACGTCCGGTCCGCGGCCGGTCTGGCTCGGCGCCGCCTGGCCCGCCAGCCGCTGCACCGCGCCTGCACCCGGGAGACGCCCAGCCAGCGCCGCCGCGGTGGCGGCGCCCTGCACCACCCGCGTGAGCTGGCCGAACCAGCCGTTGTAGACGTTGACCTCGCGCAGGGTGGGGGCCAGCGGCGGCACGGCGAAGTGCTCGGACGCGGACACCGACAGCGCCTGTCGGGGCCGCCCGTCCACGGCGAAGGTGCGCACTTTGCGTGCCATCCGGTCGGGCTGCAGCCGCCAGCCGCGGTAGACCAGCACGGGGTCACTCCCCATGGCGACCAGCGAGGCCATCGTGCCGGAGCTGAACCCGCTCCGCGTCGGCTGGCCGGTCACGAAGTAGCCGACGTCCACGCGGACGGCACCGGGCTCCGCATCGGCCAGGGCGAGCGCCACCGCTAGGTTGCCCGGCACGTAGTCGTAGCCGAACGCCGTCAGAAGGGCGGCGCCGGACTCCGCGGCCTGCGGCCCCCACTCGGTGAACACACGGCCGATGAAGCCCGGCTCGCCGGTCGAGTCGAGATAGGTCGCACCCGCCGTCACCGCCGCGCGGACGGCCGCCTCGCCGTACCGGGTGAACGGGCCGACCGTCGACACGAGCACGTCACCCGCCTCGACCAGCCGGTCGACCGTCGTCGGCGCCGACGCGTCGGCGACCGCGATGTCGAGGCCGCCCAGCTCGGCGGCCAGCGTGGCGAGGCGGTCCCGCGCCCGGCCGGCCACGACCGGTCGCAGCCCGCGGTCCACCATCGCGTGCGCGGTCAGCCGACCGGTGAATCCGGTGGCTCCGAACAGGACGATGCGGCGGCGCGGCACAGCCGTCACCCTACGCAGGACGCTGTGCGCCTTCGCCCGGGAACTATGCGTTGGCGATTGCCGCTGGTCCTGCGCGAGGGTGTCGGCATGACGAGCAGCGACCTCTGGGACGCGGAGGACGCCGCGTCGTACGACGAGTCGTCGTCGTTCATGTTCGCGCCCGAGGTGCTGGACCCGGCGGTCGACCGCCTTGCCGACCACGCGGGCGACGGCGCAGCGCTGGAGTTCGCCATCGGAACCGGACGGGTCGCCGTGCCGCTCGCCGAACGGGGCGTCCCGGTGAGCGGGATCGAGCTGTCGCAGCCGATGGTCGACCGGCTGCTAGAGAAGCGGACCGACATCCCGGTCGTGGTGGGCGACATGGCGACGAGCACCGTCCCCGGGCAGTTCTCACTCGTCTACGTCGTCTGGAACAGCATCGGCAACCTGCGTACGCAGGCCGAGCAGGTCGCCTGCTTCCGCAACGCTGCACGCCACCTCGCTCCCGGCGGCCGCTTCGTCATCGAGCTCTGGGTGCCCGGCATCCGGCGGTTCCCGCCGGGCCAGGTGGCGGTGCCCTTCCACGTCGGGAAGCACCACGTCGGCTTCGACACCTACGACATGACGACCCAGCAGGGGACCTCGCACCACTTCCACCGGAAGCCCGACGGCACCGCGACGTACGGTGCCAGCAACTTCCGCTACATCTGGCCGGCCGAGTGCGACCTGATGGCTCAGCTTGCGGGGCTCGAGCTCGAGTCACGCTCCGCCAACTGGCACGGCGCGCCGTTCACCAACGACAGCGAGAGCCACGTCTCGGTCTGGCGCAGCCCCGTCAGCGGTTGACCGCCCGCGGCGCTCGGCGGGGGCGTGCGACGACGCCCCCTTGCCCGGGTTTCGCCGCTGCCGCAGCAGCTTCCACCGGTGACCTGGAACAGCGCCGACATGTCTAGGGCGGTGCTCTGGTTGTGAAGCCGCCGCCTTCGAGCTTGACGAGTTCCCAGCGCCCTTCGTGGAGCAGCACGTG
>DASQMY010000106.1:0-15377 GCA_035645255.1 Mycobacteriales bacterium | reverse complement strand
GACGTGCGCGTCGACTGGACGGCGCCGGCGATGAGGGTCGACCGGCTGGTCCGCGCGGCGACTCCGACGCCGGGAGCGTGGACGACGTTCCGCGACCGCCGGCTGAAGCTCGGGCCGGTCCGACCCGGCTCCGGGCCGCCCGGTCTCGCACCCGGAGCCGTCGCCGACCTCGGCACCAGCGGCGTCGTCGTCGGTACGGCGACCGGCCCGGTCACGCTGACGACCGTCCAGCCCGAGGGCAAGGGCGTCATGGACGCGTCGGCGTGGGCGCGCGGCGTCCGCCTCACCGACAGCGACCGGCTCGTCTGATGCCGCTGCCACCGCGGCCGAAGACGCCGGCCGGCCGTGACCCGCGCCCCGGTCGCCGCCGAGCCGAGTCGGCCACCGCGGCCGGTCAGCCGCCCCGCCGGATCGCGTACGACGTGCTGCGCGCGGTGCACGGGGAGGACGCCTACGCCAACCTGGTGCTGCCGAGGCGACTGCGCGAGAGCCGGCTCGACGAGCGCGACCGTGCCCTGGCCGCGGAGCTGACCTACGGCACGCTGCGCGCCGAGGGGACGCTCGACCACGTGCTCGCCTCGTGCGTCGACCGCCCGCTCGACGCGGTCGACCCGGCGGTGCTCGACGTGCTGCGCCTCGGCGCCTACCAGGTGCTGCGGACGCGCATCGGCGCCCACGCCGCGGTGTCGACATCGGTCGACCTGGCCCGCACCGTCGTCGGTGAGGGCGCCTCGCGGTTCGTCAACGCGGTGATGCGCCGGGTCGCGGAGCGTGGGCCGGACCCGCAAGCGCCCGACGCGGGCGACGACCCGACCGGCTATCTGAGCGTGACCTACTCGCACCCGCGCTGGATCGTCAACGCCTTCCGCGACGCGCTGGCCGGCGACCTGGTCGAGCTGGAGGCGGCGCTCGCCGCCGACGACTCGCGTCCCGAGGTGCACCTGGTCGCGCGTCCCGGTCGCTACAGCCGCGCCGAGCTGCTCGCCGAGTGCGCGGACGCCGGGCTGGTGGCGGCTGCCGCGCCCTGGTCGCCGCACGCCGTACGGCTGGCCGGTGGCGACGTCACGCTGCTGCGCTCGGTCAAGGACGGCCGCGCCGCCGTACAGGACGAGGGCAGTCAGCTCTGCGCGCTCGTCGCCGCGGCGACCGGCGGGCGGCGGATCCTCGACATGTGCGCCGGCCCGGGCGGCAAGGCGGCCCTGCTGGCCGGGCTGCTCAGGGGCAGGGACGGCGGGCTGCTCGTGGCGGCCGAGCAGCACGCCCACCGCGCCGAGCTGGTACGGCGGACGCTCGCCGCGGCGACGGCCGGCTCGGACGTCCGCGTGGTCACCGTCCAGGCCGACTCGCAGCGGCCCGGCTGGCAGCGCGGCGGGTTCGACGGCGTGCTGATCGACGCGCCGTGCACCGGCCTCGGCGCGCTGCGCCGCCGGCCGGAGGCGCGCTGGCGCCGCCAGCCGGCCGACGTGCCCCGGCTGGCCAGCCTCCAGCGGGCGCTGCTGCGCAGCGCGCTGGAGTCGGTGCGGCCCGGCGGCATGGTCACCTACGCCGTCTGCTCGCCGCACCTCGCCGAGGGCCGGATCGTCGTGAGCGACGCGGTGAAGCACACCGCCGACGTCCGGCTGGTCGACGTCCGGCCGATGCTGCCCGGCGTCCCCCACCTCGGTGACGGCCCGTGGGTGCAGCTCTGGCCGCACCGCCACGGCACCGACGCGATGTTCGTCGCCGTACTGGAGAGGGCGGCGACGCTCTAGACTCGCCTCATCGAGCTCCGGCTGCGGGAAGGTGGCGACGTGGTTCACCTCGCGCCGAGCATCCTGAGCGCGGACTTCGCCCGGCTGGCCGACGAGGTCGCGCAGATCGAGGACGTCGCCGACCTACTGCACATCGACGTCATGGACAACCACTTCGTGCCCAACCTGACGATCGGGCCGGTCGTCGTCAGCAGCCTCCGCAAGCACTCGCGGCTGCCGTTCGACCTGCACCTGATGATCGAGGACCCCGACCGGTGGGCGCCGGGCTACGTCGAGGCCGGCGCGCACGTCGTGACCTTCCACGTCGAGGCGGCGGCCGACCCGGTGCGGACCGCCCGCGCTATCCGCTCGGCGGGCGGCAAGGCGGGGCTGGCGCTCAACCCGAGGACCGCGCTCGCGCCGTACACGGAGATCCTGTCCGAGTTCGACCTGGTGCTCGTCATGACGGTGGAGGCCGGGTTCGGCGGCCAGCCGTTCATCGACGCGTGCGTCCCCAAGATCACCGAGGCGCGCGCGGCGATGCGCGCGAAGGGCCTGGAGCTCTGGCTGGAGGTCGACGGCGGAATCAACGCCGACACCGCCGAGATCTGTGCGGTCGCCGGGGCCGACGTCTTCGTCGCCGGGTCCGCCGTCTTCGCGGCGGACGACCCGGCGAAGGCCGGCCGGTCCATCAAGGAAGCCGCGCAGCGCGGCTCGGCGCACCGCTGATGGCGCGGGTGCTCGTCGTCGACGACGACCACGACATCGCCCGGTTCATCGAGATCAACCTGCGCCTCGAGGGCTACGAGGTCGTCATCGCGCACGACGGCATGGAGGCGCTGGACATCATCGGCCGCCGCGCGCCAGACATCGTGCTGCTCGACGTGATGATGCCGCGCATCGACGGTGTGGAGCTGTGCCGGCAGCTGCGTGCCAACCCCGCCACGGTCAACCTCCCGGTCATCCTGCTGACCGCCAAGAGCCTGTCCGCGGACAAGGTCGTCGGCCTCACCGCCGGGGCGGACGACTACATCATCAAGCCGTTCGACACGCTGGAGCTGGTGGCGCGGGTCCGCTCGACGCTGCGCCGGAACGCCGAGATGCGGGCCGTCTCGCCGCTCACCGGGCTGCCCGGCAACCATCGGATCGACCAGGAGATCTCCGGCCGGGTGGCGTCGCAGCTGCCGTTCGCCGTCTGCTACCTCGACCTCGACACGTTCAAGGCCTTCAACGACCGCTACGGCTTCCTGCGCGGCGACGACGTCATCCAGCTGCTCGCCGCGTCGCTGCGCCAGGCGGCGACCGAGGAGGGCGCGCCGGCGCCGTTCGTCGGCCACGTCGGCGGCGACGACTTCGTGCTGGTGTGCGAGCCGGACCAGGCCGAGTCGGTGTGCGAGCGGGTCATCGAGATCTTCGACGCCGAGGTGCGCGACCGCCATGACGCGGCTGACGCGGGGCGCGGCTTCCTGGAGATCATCGACCGGCAGGGCGCGATCCGCCGGTCCCCGCTGGTCTCGGTGTCCATCGGCATCGCGATGAGCGGCAAGCGCAGCTACCAGGACTACCGGGAGGTCGTCGAGGTGGCGACCGAGATGAAGTCGGTGGCGAAGGCGACGCGCGGCTCGTCCATCGCGGTCGACCGGCGCGGAGATTCGCTGTCTGCGCCAACCATCGGATCCGGAGATGACTCCGCGCGCCCTGGCGCGGCAATCTAGCGACAGACGCCAAGGGAAGAGAGCCATCGATGTCAGACAACAGCTTCGGCGCGCGGTCGACCCACCAGGTCGGCGACCGCTCCTACGAGATCTACCGGCTCGACGCGCTGGCCGACCGGTTCCCGGTCGACCGGCTGCCGTTCTCGCTCAAGGTGCTGCTGGAGAACCTCCTCCGCAACGAGGACGGCGTGAGCGTGCGGGCGGCCGACATCGAGGCGCTCGCCGGTTGGGACGCCGCCGACCCGGCCCTGGCGGAGATCGCGTTCACGCCGGCGCGGGTGCTGATGCAGGACTTCACCGGCGTACCCGCGATCGTCGACCTGGCCGCGATGCGCGACGCGATGCGCGAGCTGGGCGGCGATCCGCAGAAGATCAACCCGCTGGTGCCGGTCGAGCTGGTGATCGACCACTCGATCATCGCCGACCACTCGGGTGTCGCCGACGCGTTCGAGCGCAACGCCGAGATCGAGTACGAGCGCAACGGCGAGCGCTACCAGTTCCTGCGCTGGGGTCAGCAGGCGTTCGACAACTTCTCCGTGGTGCCGCCCAACACCGGCATCTGCCACCAGGTCAACCTGGAGTACCTCGGGCGGGTCGTCTTCAGCAACGACAGCGGCCAGGCCTACCCGGACACCCTCGTCGGCACCGACTCGCACACCACGATGATCAACGGTCTCGGCGTCCTCGGCTGGGGCGTCGGCGGCATCGAGGCGGAGGCGGCCATGCTCGGCCAGCCGGTGTCGATGCTGCTGCCGCGGGTGGTCGGGTTCAAGCTGACCGGCGAGCTGCCGGAGGGCGCGACGGCGACCGACCTCGTCCTCACCGTCACCCAGCAGCTGCGCAAGCACGGGGTCGTCGGCAAGTTCGTCGAGTTCTACGGGCCGGGGCTCGCGGCCGTCCCGCTGGCCAACCGGGCGACCATCGGCAACATGAGCCCGGAGTACGGCTCGACCTGCGCCATCTTCCCGATCGATCAGGAGACCCTGCGCTACCTGGAGTTCTCCGGCCGGCCGGCCGAGCTGATCGAGCTCGTCGAGTCCTACGCCAAGGAGCAGGGGCTCTGGGCGCCCGACATGGCCGAGCCGACCTACTCCGAGAAGCTAGAGCTCGACCTGTCGAGCATCGAGCCCTCCATCGCCGGGCCGAAGCGCCCGCAGGACCGCGTCGTCGTACGCGAAGCCAGGCACGCCTTCCGTACGGCGCTCGCCGACCTGGTCGGGCCCGGCGCGGACACCTTGTCGGTGCAGACCCGGACGGACAAGGAGTCGGCCGAGTCGTTCCCGGCGTCGGACCCACCGGCGGCGATGACCGGCGCGACCGGCGAGGGGCGTCCCGAGCCGGACGCCGGCGCCGACCTCGACGGCGACGGCCGGCGCGCCACCAACCCGACACCCGCCACGCTGTCGGGCGGCACGCAGGTCGAGATCGACCACGGCCACGTCGTGGTCGCGGCGATCACCTCGTGCACCAACACGTCCAATCCGCACGTGATGATGGCCGCCGGCCTGCTCGCGCAGAAGGCCGTCGCGAAGGGCCTCACCTCCAAGCCGTGGGTGAAGACGTCCCTAGCGCCCGGCTCCAAGGTGGTCATGGACTACTACCAGGCGGCGGGGCTGGTGGAGCCGCTCGCGGTGCTGCGCTTCAACCTCGTCGGCTACGGGTGCACCACCTGCATCGGCAACTCCGGGCCGTTGCTCGACGGTGTGTCCGAGGCGGTCAACGCCGGCGACCTCGCGGTCTGCTCGGTGCTGTCCGGCAACCGCAACTTCGAGGGCCGCATCCAGCCGGACGTGCGGATGAACTACCTCGCCTCGCCGCCGCTGGTCGTCGCCTACGCACTGGCCGGCTCGCTCGACGTGGACCTGTTCGAGGACCCGCTGGGCACCGCTGCCGACGGCCAGCCGGTCTACCTGCGCGACATCTGGCCGAGCAACGCCGAGATCGACGCGGCGATCGAGCAGGGCGTCCGGTCGTCGATGTTCCGCAAGTCCTACGGCGAGGTCTTCCGCGGCGACGAGATGTGGCAGTCGCTGCCGTCGCCGACCGGCGACGCGTTCGACTGGCAGGCCGACTCCACCTACGTCCGCAACCCGCCGTACTTCGTCGACATGTCGGCCGAGCCGACCGCGGTCGCCGACATCTCCGGCGCACGCGTGCTCGCGAAGCTCGGCGACAGCGTGACGACCGACCACATCAGCCCGGCCGGCAACATCAAGAAGGACAGCCCGGCCGGCCACTGGCTCGCCGACCAGGGCGTCGCGCCCGGCGACTTCAACTCCTACGGCTCCCGTCGCGGCAACCACGAGGTGATGATCCGGGGCACGTTCGCCAACATCCGGCTCCGCAACCAGCTCGCGCCCGGCACCGAGGGCGGTGTCACGATCAAGCTGCCGGAGGGCGAGCAGACCTCCATCTACGACGCCGCGCAGCGTTACGCCGCGGAGGGCACGCCGCTCGTCGTGCTCGCCGGCAAGGAGTACGGGTCGGGATCGTCGCGCGACTGGGCAGCGAAGGGCACGCTGCTGCTCGGCGTACGCGCAGTCATCGCCGAGAGCTACGAGCGCATCCACCGCTCCAACCTGGTCGGGATGGGCATCCTGCCGCTGCAGTACCGCGAGGGCGAGACCGCAGCGACGCTGGGCCTGACCGGCCAGGAGACGTTTGCGATCACCGGCCTCGCCGGACTCGACGACGGCGCCGTGCCGCCCGAGGTCACGGTGCGCGCCGACGACAAGGAGTTCACGGCGCTGCTGCGCATCGACACGCCCAAGGAGGCGGACTACTACCGCCACGGCGGCATCCTGCGCTACGTCCTGCGACAGCTCAGGGACTCCGCCTAGCGGCGATCGGCAGCGCGCCTGACGCGAGCCGTGCGGTACGGGCGCCCCGGCGGTCGTGGGCAGACTCCTGGGCGGCTCCGAGCCGCTCTAGGGCGCCGCGGCGTCACCCAGGAGTCCACCCAGGACTTCACCCACTGCCCAGACGACGCACGGGGCGCCGGTGAACACGCCGCTTGTGCTTCGCCCTTGGGTGGCGGGTTGCACGCGGTCGGGCAGCGTGCTCGACGCGGACGCCGTCACCGGCTGGGCGTTGCCGACCACCAGCGAGGCGGCCAGCGCGGTCACGACGAGGGACGCCGTGCAGCCGGCGCCGCGGGGTGGGGGGGTCATGCAGTCACGATCGGCGCCGAGGTCGCGCACCTCGAGCCGCCGCGCGCGTCGAGCAGCTGCACACCGGCTCAGAAGTACGTCCGGAGGACGTCGAGCACCCGCTCCTCGTCGTCCACCAGCGGGATCGTCGACCACCGGTCGAACACCGTGCACGGGTGCGAGATGCCGAACCGGACAACCTCGCCAACGGCGACCCCGGCACCCGCCACGGTCAGGTAGGCGTGCTGGTCGTCCAGCCGCACCACCTCGAGCCCGGCGGCCGACCGCCGTACGCCGCCGGCGCCGCGGACCTCGAGCGGCACCGGGAAGCCCGCGTCGAACGACGCGTCCCGCTTGCCGAACCCCACCAGCGCCAACCCCGGCTCCGGCGTGGACAGCACCTGCGCCCAGAGCCGCAGCGCCGGCCGCAGCGACCCCGCCGACGCGATCCGCTCGGCGTACGGCGTCGTGGCGGCGTAGACGCCGTCGTCGTGGCCGACGTAGCAGCCGCTGCGCAGCAGCGGCCGCACGGCCATCCCGCCGGGCCACCCCGTCGTCAGCTCGTCGGCGACGACGTCGAACCACGCGCTTCCGCCGGCCGACACGATCGCCGGCTCGGCCGGGGACAGCAGCGCCGTCCCGTGCAGCAGGAGCGCGGCCGAGCGCAGCCGCGCTAGCAGCCCGCGCACAGCGCGCTCGTCGGGCAGCATGCCCTCGAACCCGGCCACCCCGACCACCTCCAGCCCGGCGGCCACCGCCGCGCGGGCGACCGCGGCGACGCTGTCCTCGTCGCGGCACCCGGTCCGGCCACCCGCGAAGCCGACCTCGACGAGGACGCGGAACGGTCGCTCGCCCGCCGCCGACGCAGCCGCCGCGACGCCGTCCACCGAGTCGACGTAGAAGCAGCACTCGAAGCCCTCGTCGGCGGCCAGCTCGGCGGCCAGCCACCGCAGCGCCCGCGGGTCGACCAGCTCGTTGGCGACGACCACGCGGCGCGCGCCCAGCCGGCGCAAGACCTGCAGCTGGTACGCCGTCGCCACAGTCAGCGCGCACGCGCCGGCCGCGAGCTGCAACCGGATCAGCGACGGCGCCATCGTCGTCTTCACGTGCGGAGCGAGCTCGACTCCGCGGTCGGCACAGAACCCGGCCAGCGCGGCGATGTTGTGCTCCACAGCCGAGGCCTGCAGCGTCAGCAGCGGCCAGCTGAACGGGCCGTCCAAGATCGACACCCCGACGACCGAGTCGCGGGACAGCCGGCCGGACGGACCGGTGAGCAGGCCCTTGCACCGCCAGTCCAGCGGTTCGTCGGGCGCCGCCAGCGGCGGCCGGTCCTGCGTCATCTCGGTCGCCACCTCGGGTCGGTTGCGCAGCGTCGGGCGGTCCTGCGCGGCCGAGCCTAGGCGCAAGGCATTCGCGGCTGCCGCGCGGCGCATGGGACAATCGGCCCTCCGGCGGCGTACCAGCTGTCGTCGCCCGTGCGCCGCGACCGCCCCGCACGGGACCGCCCGGCCCGGCGAGGAGGTGGCACGACGATGGCGTCCGACAGCGAGACCGCGGCGATGCGCCGCGCCGTCGAGCTCGCCGGCTACGCACTCGGCGCCACCAGCCCCAACCCGCCGGTCGGCGCAGTCGTCCTCGACGCCGGCGGTGACCCGGTGGGCGAGGGCTTCACCAGCCCGCCCGGCGGGCCGCACGCGGAGATCCAGGCGCTCGCCATGGCGGGGGAACGGGCGGCCGGCGGCACGCTCGTCAGTACGCTCGAGCCCTGCAACCACACCGGCCGCACCGGTCCGTGCACCCGCGCGATCATCGCGGCGGGCATCACCCGGGTCGTGGTCGGCGTCGCCGATCCGACGCCCGAGGCGGGCGGCGGCGCCGCCGCGCTCACCGCTGCCGGGGTCGACGTCGAGACCGGGGTCGAGGCGGAGCTCTGCGCCAGGGCCGGCGAGGCGTGGCTGACCGCCGTACGCCGTGGGCGGCCGTTCGTCACCTGGAAGTACGCCGCCAGCCTCGACGGCCGGGCGGCGGCCGCCGACGGCTCGAGCCAGTGGATCACCGGGCCGGACGCCCGCGCCGACGGTCACAAGCTCCGCGCGCAGAGCGACGCCGTGATCGTCGGCAGCGGCACCGTGCTCGCCGACGACTGCCACCTCACCGTTCGGCACGGCGGCCGGCTCGCCGACAAGCAGCCGCTGCGCGTCGTCGTCGACACCCATGCCCGCACGCCGCTGGACGCCAAGGTGGTCGACTCGGCGGCTCCGACGCTGGTCGCCTGCGGCGACGACGCCGACGCCGCGGCGGTCGACCGGCTGCGCGAGGTCGCCGACGTCGCGATCCTGCCGCTGGGCAGCGAAGGCGGCGTCGACATCAGCGCGCTGATGGCCGAGCTCTACCGGCGCGACGTCCGCTCGCTGCTGCTCGAGGGCGGTCCGGCGCTGGCCGGCACGTTCGTCGACGAGCGGCTGATCGACCGGGTGGTCGCCTACGTCGCGCCGATGCTCATCGGCGGTGACGGGTCCCCGGCGCTCGCCGGTGCCGGCGCGCAGAGCATCGACAAGTCGTGGCGGCTGCGGATCGACGACCTCCGCCGGCTCGGCCCCGACATCCGGATCGAGTCGCGACCGGCCAGGGACGGCGGCTGATGTTCACCGGGATCGTGGAGGAGCTCGGCCACGTCGTCAGCCTCGACCGGCTCGGCACCGCCGCGCGCCTCGTCGTACGCGGGCCCGTCGTCACCGCCGACGTCCGCCACGGGGAGTCCATATCGGTCAACGGCTGCTGCCTGACCGTCGTCGACGCCCGCGACGGCACGTTCGCGGCCGACGTCATGCTCGAGACGCTGTCGCGCACGGCGATCGGCGAGCTGACGCCCGGCGACCCGGTCAACCTCGAGCGGGCCGTCACGGCAGGCAGCCGGCTCGGCGGCCACATCGTGCAGGGCCACGTCGACGCGACCGGCTCGATCCTCGAGCGGACCCGCGACGAGCACTGGGAGGTCATCCGGGTGGCGCTGCCCCCGACGACCGCGCGCTACGTCGTCGAGAAGGGCTCGATCGCGGTCGACGGCGTCAGCCTCACCGTCGTCGACGCCGGCAGCGACAGCTTCACCGTCAGCCTCATCCCGGCCACCCTGGCGCTGACCACCCTCGGCAGCAAGCAGGTAGGCGAGGTCGTCAACCTCGAGTTCGACATCATCGGCAAGTACGTCGAGCGGATGCTCGGCGCGCACGTCCAGTCCCTCGCGCCGACCGGCATGCCGGCGGCGACATCAGCCCCGGAGCAGCGATGAGCGACGCCAACGGCGACGACGTCCCACGGTTCGCGTCCATCGAGCAGGCCGTCGCCGACATCGCGGCCGGCAAGGCCGTCGTCGTCGTCGACGACGAGGACCGCGAGAACGAGGGCGACCTGATCTTCGCCGCCGAGATGGCGACGCCGGAGCTCGTCGCGTTCATGGTCCGCTACACCTCCGGCTACATCTGCGTCCCGCTGCTCGACAGCGACTGCGAGCGGCTCGACCTGCCGCCCATGTACCACGTCAACCAGGACAAGCGCGGCACGGCGTACACCGTGTCGGTCGACGCGCGCGAGGGCGTCTCGACCGGCATCTCCGCCACCGACCGGGCGCGGACGATGCGGCTGCTCGCCGACCCGGCGTCGACCGCCGCGGACTTCACCAGGCCGGGCCACGTCGTGCCGCTGCGGGCCAAGGAGGGCGGCGTGATGCGCCGCGCCGGCCACACCGAGGCGGCGATCGACCTGGCCCGGATGGCGGGGCTGCGGCCGGCCGCGGTCCTCTGCGAGATCGTGTCGCAGAAGGACGACGGCGACATGGCGCGTCTCGACGAGCTCGAGCGGTTCGCCGACGAGCACGGCCTCACGCTGATCTCGATCGCCGACCTGATCGCCTACCGCCGGCGTACCGAGAAGCAGGTCGTCGCGGTCGCCGAGGCGCGCATCCCCACCGAGCACGGCGAGTTCCGCGCGGTCTGCTACCGATCGACGTACGACGGCGTCGAGCACGTCGCGCTCGTGGCCGGCGAGATCGGAGCGGGCGACCGGGTGCTGGTGCGCGTCCACTCGGAGTGCCTCACCGGCGACATCTTCGGCTCGACGAGGTGCGACTGCGGCCCGCAGCTCGACGCGGCGATCGCCGCGGTCGCCGCCGAGGGCCGCGGCGTCGTTCTCTACATGCGCGGCCACGAAGGGCGCGGCGTGGGGCTGATGCACAAGCTCCAGGCCTACCAGCTGCAGGACGGCGGAGATGACACTGTCGACGCCAACCTCAACCTCGGCCTGCCCGCCGACGCGCGCGACTACGGCACCGGCGCCCAGATCCTCGTCGACCTCGGCGTCCGGACCATGCGGCTGCTCACCAACAACCCGGCGAAGCGGGCCGGCCTCTCCGGCTACGGGCTCGAGGTCGTCGAGCGGGTCGGGCTGCCGACCGCTCCCACCCAGGAGAACATCCGCTACCTCAAGACCAAGCGCGACCGGCTCGGCCACCTGCTCGACCTGCCGGCGGCGTTCGACGAGCCGACCGAGGCGAGCGCCGCGCCCACCGGCGAGACGGCGGCGGCGGAGGTCGGGCAGTGAGCGGCACCGGTACGCCAGCCGGTAAGCCGATCGACGGCAAGGGCCGCCGGGTCGCGATCATCGCCGCCCGTTGGCACCCCGAGATCACCGACGCGCTCATCGACGGCGCACTGAAGGCGTGCGTCGACTGCGGGGTCCGGATGGACGAGGACGCCGAGGTCATCCGGGTGCCGGGTGCCTTCGAGCTGCCGCTGGTCGCGAGCGCCGCGGCCCGCTCCAAGCGGTTCGACGCGATCGTCTGCCTCGGCGCCGTGGTCCGCGGCGGCACCCCGCACTTCGACTACGTCTGCCGGGCGGTCACCGACGGCTGCACCAGGGTCGCGCTCGACACCGGGATCCCGGTCGGCTTCGGCGTGCTGACCGTCGACACCGTGCAGCAGGCGCTCGACCGGGCCGGCGGCAGCGAGGGCAACAAGGGCGGCGAGGCGATGCTCGCCGCGCTGGAGACCGCCTGCGTGCTCGACGTCGTCCATGGCGGCGTCCACCTGCGGGGTCGCGGCGCTGGCCATAGGGGGGCGGGACTGCCCGCCGCGCCCAGCCTCTAGCCGCGCCCGACAACTCCGAGAGGTCCCCCGTGCTTTCGCTCGTGATACCGAAGGGCTCGCTCGAGCTTCCGACGCTCAGCCTGTTCGACTCCGCCGACCTCGCTGTCGTGCGGTCGTCCGACCGCGACTACCACGCGTCGATCGACGACCCGCGCATCGACCGGGTGAGCCTGCTTCGCCCGCAGGAGATCCCGCAGTACGTCGAGCAGGGACTCTTCGACGTCGGCATCACCGGACGCGACTGGATCACCGAGACCGGCGCCGACGTGGTCAGCATCTGCGAGCTCGAGTACTCGAAGGCGACCAGCAACCCCGTCAAGATCGTGCTCGCCGTACCGAAGGACCACCCGGCGGAGCGCGGCGACCAGCTCCCCGCCGGCACCCGGATCTCAACCGAGTTCCCGGAGATCACCCGCCGGTTCTTCGCCAAGGCGGCGCTCGACGTCGTCATCGTCCCGTCCTACGGCGCGACCGAGGCGAAGGTCCCCGACATCGTCGACGCGATCGTCGATCTCACCGAGACCGGCACCTCGCTGCGCAAGCACGGCCTGAAGATCATCGAGGTGCTGCTGACGTCGCGGACCGAGCTGGTCGCGAACGCGGGGGCGTACGCCGACGCCGAGAAGCGCGCGGCGATGGAGGACATCGCGGTGCTGCTGCAGGGCGTGATCAACGCGCGCGGCAAGGTGCTGCTGAAGCTCAACGTCGGCGACGACCGGCTCGACGCGGTCGTCGCCGTGCTGCCGTCGATGACCTCGCCGACGATCACCGCGCTGGCGACCGGCGGCTTCCACGCCGTCGAGACGGTCGTGCCCAAGCGGGGCATCAACACGCTGCTCACGTCGCTGAAGGCGGCGGGTGCACGCGACATCCTCGAGCTGCCGATCTCGAAGATCGTCGACTAGTGCGCGAGCGCTCCGTCGGGGGCGTCGACGCCGGGCATCCCGGGCCGGCCGCGCCCGCCCGGATGCACCGGGTCGGCCCGGCGCTCTGTGCCGCCACCGTCGCCGGTGGGCTGCTGGCGCTGCAGTCGCGGGTCAACGGCGCACTGACCGAGCGGGTCGGCTCCGCGGTGGTGGTGGCGCTGTCGTCGTTCCTCATCGGCCTGGTGACGCTGCTCGTCGTGGTGGCCGCCACCGGCAAGTGGCGTCTCGTCGCGGATGTCCGGCGTCGGAAGGCGCGGACCCCGCTCATCTTCACCGGCGGGCTCGGCGGCGCAGTCATCGTCACGACGGCGGCGTCCGCCGTACCGCTGATCGGTGTCGCCCTGCTCGGCGTCTGTCTCGTGGCCGGCCAGCTCGCCGGCAGCCTGGTGGTCGACGGGGTCGGCGTGGGGCCGAGCGGCCGGCACCCGATCACCGCGCCGCGGGTCCTCGGGTCGACGCTCGCGGTCGCCGGAGTGGCCCTGAGCCTGGTCGGCGAACGGGTCGAGCTGCGCCCGCTGGTCGTCGCGATGGTCGTGCTGGCCGGCGTGGTCGGCGCCGTCCAGCAAGCGGTCAACGGCCGGCTCCAGCAGCACCTCCGCGACACGTGGCTGACCGCGACGGTCAACTTCGCGGTCGGCACTGCGGCCGTCGCGCTGGTAGCCCTCGTCGTCGTAGGTCGCGGAGTCGACCTCGGCTCCTGGCCGGTCAACCCCCTGCTGTACGTCGGCGGGCCGTGCGGCGTGGTCTTCGTGGCGGTAGCCGCCACGACCGTGCGGCTGCTCGGGGTGCTGCGGCTGACCCTCGCCGTGGTGGCCGGCCAGCTCGCGGGCGGGCTGCTGCTCGACGTGGTCGCGCCGGTCGCCGACCGGCCGGGGCTCTGGCTGGCGTTGGGGGTGGCCGTCGTCCTCGCCGCCGTGGCGTTGACGGCGCGGCCCGAGAAGTCGCCGGTCAGGTCACCGACACGTACCTAGACTGCGGCGATGCCGCCGTTCGAGCCTGCCTCGCAGCTCTGCCGCGGCTTCTACGACGACGTGCTCGCGCCGGCCCTGCACGGGATCGCGCACTCGGCTGCGTTGCTGGGACACGGGTCAGAGGTGCTCGGCTACGACACCGAGCGGTCGACCGACCATGACTGGGGCCCGCGCGCCCAGATCTTCGTCGCGGCCGGCGACCGAGCCGCCGCGCGTGCCCGTATCCAGGCTGCGCTGCCGCCGGCGTACCGGGGCTGGCCGGTCGAGATCGGCCGCGACGACCTGCCCCTCGAGCACCGCGTGACCGTCGACACCTGGCCGGGCTGGCTGGTCGCCGAGCTCGGCGTCGACGCAACCCGCGCACTCGACGCGGTCGACTGGCTGCTGCTCCCGCAGCAGCGGCTGCTCGGCGTCGTCGCCGGACCGGTGTTCGCCGACCCGACGAGCGCGCTCGCCGAGACGCGCCGGCGGCTCGCCTGGTACCCGGACGGCGTCTGGTGGTGGCTGCTCGCGTGCCAGTGGCGCCGGCTCGACCAGGAGGAGCCGCTGGTCCAGCGGACGGCGGAGGTGGCCGACGACCTCGGGTCCGCGGTGGTGACCGCCCGGCTGGTCCGCGACGCGATGCGGCTGGCGCTGCTGATGGCGCGCCGATACGCGCCGTACGCGAAGTGGCTGGGTACGGCGTTCGGGCGGCTCGACCACCCCGACCGGCTCGACCGCCACCTCGCCGACGCGGTGCGCGCCGCCGACCCGGCCGGCCGGCAGCAGTCGCTCGGCCGCGCCTACCAGGCGCTCGCCGGACGGCACGCCGCACTGCCGGGTGCGACAGCGCTCGACCCGGCGTTGCGGCCGTTCCACGACCGTCCGGCGCTGGTGCTCGGCGCGGGCCGGTTCGTCGACGACTGCCTCGCCCGGGTGACCGACGAGCGCCTGCGCGCGCTGCCGCTCTTCGGCTCGGTCGACCAGCTGTCGGACAACGTCGACCTGCTGACCCGGCCGGCGCTCGCCGGCGGCCTGCGCGCGTTCTACGAGACCGCAGCGCCGGTCACCCCGCCGCCCCGGTGAGAGGATCTGCGGATGCCGACGCCACCCGACGTACGCCGGCCGGTCATGCGGATGGACTGGCTCGACCTCACCTTCGTCCACTGGCGCTACTCGACCGTCGAGGTGCAGCGGCTGCTGCCGCCGTGGCTCAGCGTGCAGACCTTCGACGGCTCGGCCTGGGTCGGGCTGGTGCCGTTCGACATGCGGGTCAGACCGCCGGTCGGGCCGAATCTGCCGTGGCTGTCGGCGTTCCCGGAGACCAACGTGCGCACCTACGTGCGCGCGGCCGACGGCTCGACCGGCATCTGGTTCTTCTCGCTCGACGCCGGCCGGCTGCCCGCGGTCGTCGCCGCACGGTCGGCGTACCGGCTGCCGTACTTCTGGTCCGACATGTCGGTCGCGCGGGACGGCGACCAGGTCGACTACCGCAGCCGGCGCCGGTGGCCGGGACCGTCCGGCGCCCGCGCCGACCTCACCGTGCGCGCGCACGAGCCGATCGGGGTCGGCCCGCTCGAGGACTTCCTCACCATGCGGTTCGCGGTCTTCGCGCCGACGCCGGTGGTCCGCACGGCCACCCGCGTGGAGCACGAGCCGTGGCCGCTACGCCGGGCGACCGTCGTCTCGCTCGAGCAGGACGTCGTCCAGGCGGCCGGCCTCCCCGCCCCGAAGGGCGATCCACTAGCGCACTTCTCACCTGGTGT
>DASQMY010000105.1:0-4204 GCA_035645255.1 Mycobacteriales bacterium | reverse complement strand
GTCGACACGTCGACCGGCGTGTCGCCGAGCAGGTAGCGGCCCGGCGGCATGCCCGCGGCGGCGATCGCGTCGGTGACCCGCGCGACGCGGCCGGCCGCGGCGTTCATGACCACGGTGACGATCTCGCCGGCGACGTGCATCAGGTCGGCGATCAGGCCGACGACCAGCCGGCCGTCGGCGAGCGCCTGCCCGGCGACACCTGGTTCGCGGTGGCCGAGCCCACGCTGCGCGTTGAAGACGTGGGTCACCATGCACGCGCCGGCGTCGGTCGCCGCGCGGACCTGCGCTGCAGTCGCGTCGGTGTGCCCGAGCGAGACGCGGATGCCGGCACGGACCAGCCGGCGTACGGCGTCGACCGCTCCGGGCAGCTCCGGCGCCAGCGTCAGCATGGTGATGATGCCGCGCGTCGCCTCACCGTCGAGCAGCGCGTCCAGGTGCTCCGAAGTCGGGTGACGCATGTGCTCCGGCGGGTGGACGCCGGGCCGTGCGGGCGACAGGAACGGGCCCTCGAGGTGGACGCCGAGCAGCCGCGCGTACGGGCCGACCGCCAGCCGCTGGCGGGCCGCGACTGCCCGGTCGAGGCCGGCGACAAGCATCTCGATCGGCGCGGTGGTGAATGTCGGCTGGTACGCCGTGACGCCGGTGGACGGGAGCGCAGCCGCGATGGTCTTCCAGCCGGCCTCGTCCGCGGAGCTGACGTCGACGCCGAACCCGCCGTTTACCTGAAGATCGATGAGTCCCGGGCCGAGGATGCCCGCGGGCAGCGCCAGGTGGTCGGCTGCGTCGGCCGGCCGGCCGTCGAGCACCTCGACGATCCGCCCGTCCTCGTGCAGCACCGCGCCAGGCCCGCGGAGCACGCCGCCGACGAGCAGCCGCGGGGCCGAGATGACGGGCACGTCGAACCTCCGGTCGCGGTGAACGATCTGTGGATTGTGGACCGGCCGCGGGAGCGACCTGCAATTTCAGCAGCACGTGCGTGGGGTAACTTCGGCGCTCGCGGTAGAGCGACGAGAGGGCGGCATGACGCGGCAACCCACCAACTGGGCGGGCAACATCGAGTTCTCCGCCGCGCGCTATCACCGACCCACGTCGCTGGCGGCGCTGCAGCAGGTCGTCTCGGACGCGGTCAAGGTCCGGGCGCTCGGCACCGGGCACTCGTTCAGCCGGATCGCCGACACCACCGGTGACCTGGTCTCGGTCGCGGACCTGCCGGTGGAGATGCACCTGGACGCGGCAGCCCGGTCGGTGCGGGTCAGTGCGGGTGTCCGGTACGGCGAGGTGGCGACCTACCTGCTCGACAGCGGCTTCGCCCTGCACAACCTCGCGTCGCTGCCGCACATCACGGTCGCCGGCGCCTGCGTCACAGGTACGCACGGGTCGGGCGACGCCAACCGCAGCCTCGCCGCGGCGGTGTCGGCCGTCGAGCTGGTCACCGCCGACGGCGACGTCCTGACGGTCAGCAGGGCCGGCGACCCCGACCGGTTCCCGGGCTTCGTCGTCTCGCTGGGTGCGCTCGGTGTCCTGACGGCGCTGACGCTGGACGTCGTACCGGCCGTCGAGTTCGCGCAGGACGTCTACGACGGCCTCTCGTCCGAGCAGCTGTCGGCCGAGTTCGACCGGATCTTCGGCAGCGCCTACAGCGTCAGCGTCTTCACCGGTTGGGGCACGCAGCGGACCAACCAGCTGTGGCTGAAGCGCCGCGCCGACGCCGCGGCTGTCGACGTGAGCTGGCTGGACGCCGTACCGGCGGACGGGCCGCGGCACCCGATCCCCGGCCTCGACCCGGTGAACTGCACCGAGCAGCTCGGCGTCCCCGGACCCTGGCACGAGCGGCTGCCGCACTTCCGGCTCGCCTACCTGGCGAGCAGTGGTGCGGAGCTGCAGTCGGAGTTCCTGCTGCCACGGGAGCATGCCGCCGATGCGA
Source organism: Mycobacteriales bacterium (assembly GCA_035645255.1). Lineage (GTDB taxonomy): Bacteria > Actinomycetota > Actinomycetes > BP-191 > BP-191 > DASQMY01. The sequence continues at coordinate 2,280 of DASQMY010000105.1, read as the reverse complement.
TCGCCGCGCTCGACACCATCGGCGACCGAATCGCCGCCGTCGTCCAGATCTCCGAGGTGCGCACCATCGCGGCGGACGACCTCTGGCTCAGCCCGTGCTACCACCGGGACACCGTCGGGCTGCACTTCACCTGGGTGCGCGACCCCGACGCCGTCGCACCGGTCGTCGCCGCGATCGAGGAGCGGCTCGCGCCGTTCGCCGCCCGGCCGCACTGGGCGAAGGTGTTCAGCATGGAGCCGGCCGTGGTGCAGGGACTCTACGAGCGCTTCGACGACTTCCGCGCGCTGATGCAGCAGCTCGACCCCAAGGGCAAGTTCGCCAACGCGTGGGTCGAGCACCACGTGGGGTCCAAATAGGGAGTTCTCCCCTAGTGTCCCGCAGGGCGTTGGCGGGACGGTGTCCCCGGGCGGCCGCACGGGCGGCGCGCAGGGAGGACGGCTCATGACGATCGACGTAGCGGACACGGAGCTGAAGGCCAAGCACCGGGTGATGTGGGGGAACGGCGACTACCCGCTGATGGTGGACACCTTCCTGCTGCCGATCGGGCAACGCCTGGTGGAAGGGGCCGGGATCGGAGCGGGGGACCGCGTGCTGGACGTAGCTGCAGGCACCGGGAATGCGTCTGTGCCGGCCGCTCAGCGCGGCGCACGGGTGACGGCGAGCGACCTCACCCCTGACCTGCTGGCAGCGGGTTCGCGCCGTCCGGAGGCGCAGGGTCTCGACATCGAGTGGGTCGAGGCCGACGCGGAGCACCTGCCGTTCGAGGACGGCTCGTACGACGTGGTGATGTCGGCGATCGGCGTGATGTTCGCGCCGCACCACCAGGCCGCGGCGGACGAACTGGTCCGGGTCTGCAGGCCCGGTGGCACGGTGGCACTGCTGAGCTGGACCCCGGAGGGGATGCTCGGTGATCTCTTCCGCACGATGAAGCCGTTCGCCGCACCGCCGCCTCCGGGGTCGCAGCCTGCGCCGTTGTGGGGCAGCGAGGAGCACCTGGCCGGCCTGTTCGGCAACCGGGTGCAGTTCCACACGCTGCAGCGAGAGGTGCTGCCCATCACTGCCTTCCCTCGAGCCCGTGACTACGGCGAGCACTTCAAGGCCTACTACGGGCCGACGATCGCCGTACGGGCCAACGCGGTGAAGGACGGGCGGGTGGAGGAGTTCGACCAGGCGCTGGATGAGTTCTGCGACAAGTGGAACGTTGGGGCAGCCGACCACGCCCGGTTCGAGAAGGAGTACCTGCTCGCCGTCGGCACGAGGCGGTAGAGCCGCCGTCTTGTCGGCGGAGTGCGACGTGTCGATACTCTGGGCATGGCCGCGATGCGGGACCACGACGCACTGACGGCGGGGAATGTCGCGCTGGAGGCGGCGGACTGGGACGGCGCCCGGCTGGCCTACGAGGCGGCGCTGGCCGATGCGAACTCCCCGGAGGCACACGAGGGACTCGGGCTGGCCCTGTGGTTCCTCGGATACGTCGCGCACTCGCTGCAGGAGCGGGAGTGCGCGTTCGACGGCTACGTCGCCCGTGGCCGCTGTGACGACGCCGCGCGAATCGCGGTCTGGGTGTCGCATCAGCACCTGCTGGCGGGCCGGGCGTCAGCGGCCCGGGGCTGGCTGGCCCGTGCCGAGCGCGCGCTGGACGGCCTCCAAGCCACCTGTCCCGGGCGCGGCTGGGTCGCGGTCGAGCGGGCCCGGCATGCCACGGGCATGCCGGAGCGGATAGCCGAGGCTCGCCGGGCGATGCGCATCGGCCGGGCGACCGGGGCGGCGGACCTGGAGGTGTTCGCGCTGAGCCTGCTCGGTCGGGCGGTCGTCACTTCCGGGCGCCGCGACGAAGGGCTCAAGCTCCTCGAGGAGGCGATGGCCGCCGCGTCCTCCGGTCGGGTTCGCAACGTGCACACGCTGGCCGAGGCCTACTGCAACCTGATCGAGGGCTGCGCGGCGGCGGGCGAGTGGGAGCGCGGCGCCGAGTGGTGCGAGCTCGTCGAGGACTTCGCGAGAACGCACCGGACTGCCCCGCTTTTCGGCGCGTGCCGCACCATCCACGCAGACGTGCTTCTCGCCACCGGTCACTGGCCGGAGGCGGAGAGCGCCTTGAACACAGCGCTGGACACGCACGCGAGATACGTGCCGCAGCTGGGCGCGCCCGCCGTCGCGGCGCTGGCCGAGCTCCGGATCCGACAGGGTCGGCTCGGCGAGGCACGGCGCCTGCTCGCTGGCGGCGGCGACCAGCCCGGCCGGCTGCGCGTCGTCGCCCTGCTACGCCTGGCCGAAGGCCGT
>DASQMY010000104.1:0-15687 GCA_035645255.1 Mycobacteriales bacterium | reverse complement strand
AGGTCGGCACCGTCCAGACCGCCGTCGATGCCGAGCGCCTTGGTCAGCCGGGCTGGTCCGCGGGCGAGTTCGCGCACGCTCGAGCCCGGTCGCCGCTCGGCGGCAGCCGCTGCACCGTCGACGACGACCGCCGCCCTGAGCAGCACCGCCTCCGCCGTGCCCTGCGCGGCGCAGACGACGTTGGCGCACCAGTGCATTCCGTAGGTGAAGTAGACGTAGAGATGTCCCGGCGGGCCGAACATGGTGGCGTTGCGCCTCGTCGGGCCGCGGAACGCATGCGACCCCGGGTCGTCGGCGCCGCGGTAGGCCTCGACCTCGACGAGCGTGGCCCGGACGACGACGCCGCCCACCTCGCTGCGCACCTGGCGACCCAGCAGGTCGCGCGCGACGTCGAGCACCGGCCGCGCGTAGAACTCGCGGGGCAGCGCCGCGGTCAGGAGGCCGCCTCGTCGTGACCGCCGCCGGCAGCCCAGCCCCCGTGGTCGGCGACCGCGGCGCGCACAGCGGCGAGCTGCTCGGCGACCCGGACCGGCGCCGTGCCGCCGAAGCTGGCGCGCGCTGCGAGCGCGCCGTCGAGCGACAGGACGTCGCGTACGTCGGGCGTCAGGTGCTCGCTGACCCGCTGCAGCTCGTCGTCGGTGACGTCGCCGAGGTCGCGCCCGGCCGCGAGGCAGTACACGACCAGGTGGCCCACCGCCTCGTGCGCCTCGCGGAACGCGACACCGCGGCGGACGAGGTGCTCGGCGACGTCGGTGGCGAGCGAGAAGCCGGCCGGTGCGGACTCCCTGATCCGGTCGCCGTCGACCCGCATCGTCTCGACCATCCCGGCCATCGCCGGCAGCACGAGCAGCAGCGTGTCGACCGCGTCGAACGTCGGCTCCTTGTCCTCCTGCAGGTCGCGGTCGTAGGCGAGCGGCAGACCCTTCAGCGTGGCGAGGAAGCCGGTGAGGTGGCCGATCAGCCGGCCCGACTTGCCGCGGGCGAGCTCGGCGATGTCGGGGTTCTTCTTCTGCGGCATGATCGAGGAGCCCGTGGAGAAGGCGTCGTCGAGCTCGACCCAGCCGAACTCGTGCGTGGTCCACAGGCACACCTCCTCGCCGAGCCGGGAGAGGTGCACGCCGGTCAGCGCCGCCGCGAACAGGAACTCGGCGACGAAGTCGCGGTCGCTGACCGCGTCGATCGAGTTGGCGGCGGCGCAGTCGAAGCCGAGCTCGGCCGCGGTCCCGACCGGGTCCACCGGCAGGCTGGAGCCGGCGAGCGCACCGGCGCCGAGCGGGCTGACGGCGGCGCGGACGTCCCAGTCGCGGAGCCGTTCGATGTCGCGGCCGAGGGCGTGCACGTGCGCCAGCAGCTGGTGGGAGAAGAGCACCGGCTGCGCGTGCTGCAGGTGGGTCATGCCCGGGGCGACGACGTGCAGGTTGTCCTCCGCCTGCTGCAGCAGGGCGTCCTGCAGCTGGGTGATCCGCCGGACGACCTCCCGGACGTGGTCGCGCAGGTAGAGCCGCAGGTCGGTCGCCACCTGGTCGTTGCGGCTGCGCCCGGCCCGCAGCTTGCCCCCGAGGGCGCCGAGCCGTTCGAGCAGCCCGCGCTCCAGCGCGGTGTGCACGTCCTCGTCCTCGAGCGTCGGGCGGAACCGCCCGGCGGCCGCGTCGGCGTCCAGCGTGTCCAGCGCCTCCAGCATCCGGCTGAGCTCGGCCCCGGTCAGCAGGCCGGCGCGGCCGAGCATCCGCGCGTGCGCCTTGGACTGCTGGATGTCGTACGGCGCCAGCCGCCAGTCGAAGTGCACGCTGGTGGACAGCCTGGCCAGTGCGTCGGACGGCCCGCCGGCGAACCGCGCCCCCCACAGCCGCGCCGCCGGTGCGGCGCCGGCGTGGGCCGCACCGTCGACGGCGGGCTCGTCGTCAACCATCTGCTACAGGTCCTTCCCGGTCCGCTGCTCACGGGCCGCCCACACCCGGGTCGGCAAGCCCCAGAGCTCGACGAAGCCCTTCGCGTCGCGCTGGTCGAACGTGTCCTCGGCGTCGTAGGTCGCGAGCGAGAAGTCGTACAGCGACGCGTCGCTGCGGCGGCCGACGACCGCCGCCTGGCCGCCGTGCAGCCGGAGCCGCACGTCGCCGGTGACGTTGCGGGACGCGTCGTCGATGAACGCGTCGAGCGACCGCTTCAGCGGCGAGAACCACAGCCCGTCGTAGGTCAGCTCGCCCCACCGCTGGTCCACGCCGCGCTTGAATCGCGCGGTGTCGCGCTCGAGGGTGAGGTCCTCCAGGTCGCGGTGCGCGACGAGGAGTGCGATCGCGGCCGGGCACTCGTAGATCTCCCGGCTCTTGATCCCGACGAGCCGGTCCTCGATCAGGTCGATCCGGCCGACGCCGTGCGCGCCGGCGAGCGCGTTGAGCGCGGGCACCAGCTCTGCTAGGTGCATCGGCTTGCCGTCGAGCGCCGTCGGGACGCCGTCGACGAAGCTGATCGTCACCTCGTCGGCCGCCCGGTCGACGGTCGGGTCCTGCGTGTAGGCGTAGACGTCCTCCGGCGGCTGCGCCCACGGGTCCTCGAGGATGCCGCACTCGGCGGTCCGGCCCCAGAGGTTCTGGTCGATGGAGTACGGCGACCGCTTGCTCACGTCGAGGCCGAAGCCGCGCTCCTCGGCGAAGGCGATCGCCTTGTCGCGGGTCATGCCGGAGTCACGCACCGGCGCGATCACCTTGATGTCGGGCGCGAGCGCAGCGGCGCTGACCTCGAACCTGACCTGGTCGTTGCCCTTGCCGGTGCAGCCGTGCGCGATCGCCGTCGCGCCGTGCTCGCGGACGGCCGCGATCATGTGCTTGACGATCAGCGGCCGCGACAGCGACGACACCAGCGGGTAGCGGTCCATGTAGAGGGCGTTGGCCCGGATGGCCGGGGCGACGAAGTCCTCGGCGAACTCCTGCTTGGCGTCGACGACGACCGACTCGACCGCGCCCCAGTCGAGCGCGCGCTGGCGGATCTGCTCCATGTCCTCGCCGCCCTGACCGACGTCGGCGGCGACCGCGATGACCTCCGCGCCGGTCTCGGCACCGATCCAGCCGATGGCGACGGAGGTGTCGAGGCCTCCGGAGTATGCGAGCACTACCTTGTCTGGCATCTGCTGTGAGCTCCTTGGGTGCTGGTCTGGCGCGGAGCGCGGACTCAGCTGTCGGCGAGGCTGACGAGCCGATCTGCGACGGCGGCGGCGCCGTCAACGGCTCGTGCGATGACGAGAACTGTGTCGTCGCCGGCGACGGTGCCGATGACGTCGGGCAGCGCTGCCCGGTCGAGTGCGGACGCGAGGAACTGCGCCGCGCCCGGTGGGGTGCGGAGCACCACCATGTTGCCCGAGTGCTCCGCTGCCACCAGCAGCTCTGCGAGCACCCGGCTCAGTCGCCCCTCGGCGACCGGCGAGGTCTCGGGCGGGGCGGCGTAGACCATGTGCCCCTGGTCGTCCCTGACCTTGACGGCCCCCAGCTCCTCGAGGTCGCGGGACAGCGTCGCCTGGTTGACGACCACCCCCTCGGCCGCGAGCAGGCGGGCCAGGTCGGACTGCGAGCGGACCTGCTGGTGGCTGATCAGGTCGAGGATGCGCCGTCGCCGGGCGGCCTTGGTGACCGGGGCAGCAGCGGGCACGGCGGACAGCTGACTGCCCACCGCTCCACCGCGCTGCCTTGTCGCCATGGCTAGCTCGGCTCCAGCAGGAACGCCATGAGCGCCTTCTGCGCGTGCAGCCGGTTCTCGGCCTCGTCCCACACCACGCTGTTGGGACCGTCGATCGCCTCGGCGGAGATCTCCTCGCCGCGGTGCGCGGGGAGGCAGTGCATGACGAGCGCACCGTCGTTGGCCGCGTCGACGCACCGCTGGTCGAGCTGGAAGGCCGCGAACAGACCGCGGCGCTCGGCCTCCTCGGCCTCCTGGCCCATCGACGCCCAGACGTCGGTGTAGAGGACGTCGGCCCCGGTGGCGGCCTCGATCGGGTCGTGCATCACCACCGCGGCGCCGCCCGTCGCCTCGCCGATGTGGTTGGCGCGCTGCACGACCTGCGGGATCGGCTCGTAGCCGGACGGTGCGGCGACGCGCACCCGCATCCCGGCCGCGGTGCCCGCCAGCATCAGCGAGTGCGCGACGTTGTTGCCGTCACCGAGGTAGGTGAGCGTCAGCCCCGACAGCCCGCCCTTGTGCTCGCGGATGGTCTGCAGGTCGGCGAGGCTCTGGCACGGGTGCGCGTAGTCGGTCAGCGCGTTGATGACGGGTACGTCGGCGGCGGCCGCGAGCCGCTCGATCTTGTCCTGCTCGAAGGTCCGGATGACGATCATCGAGCAGTAGCGCGACATCACCCGCGCGGTGTCCTCGATGGTCTCGCCGCGACCGAGCTGGGACATCCGCGCGTCGACGATCACCGGGTGGCCGCCGAGCTCGAAGACGCCGACCTCGAATGACAGCCGGGTGCGGGTGGACGGCTTCTCGAAGATGACCGCGACGGCGCGGCCGTCGAGGACGCGCGGGCCGCCGTGCCGGTCCTTCTTCATCCGGTCCGCGTCGTCCAGGACGCGCTCCAGCTCGGCGGGCGTCAGGTCGTCGTCGACGAGGAAGTGTCTCGGCATCAGCTGCTCCCTGCTCCGCCGGTGACCTCGGCGACCCGCGCCAGCAGCTCGGCCACTCCGAACGGCTTGACGAAAACGTTGTCGGCTCCGAGCACGTCGCGCAGACCGGCGACCGCCTCGACCTTGCCGGTGACCACGATGACCGGTACGGCGGACAGCTGCGGGTCGGCCCGCAGCTCCTCCAGGACCCGCACGCCGCCGAGGTCCGGCATCATCAGGTCGAGCAGCATGAGGTCCGGTCTCGTGCTGCTGAGCTTGACCAGCCCGGCCAGTCCGTCCGAGGCGGTGGAGACCTCGTAGCCCTCCGACGCCAGCAGCGTCTCGAGCAGGCCGCGGACGTTGGGGTCGTCCTCGACGACGAGGACCCGGCGCGTCGACGGGCTCATCGGACCGCCTCGACCCCGGCCTGGGGCTGCTGGCCCGAGAGCACCTGCGTGTAGGCGGCCACCATCTCCAGCTCCCGGCGGCTCATCCCACGCCGCTCCCACGCCGGCATGATGTTGAGCCCGCTCCGCGGGTCGCCGATGAACTTCACCCGGTCCTCGAACGACAGCGCGGACAGCGGCCCGCCCGGTGTGAACGCCGGACCGGTGCCGCCTTCGCCGGCCGGGCCGTGGCACACCGCGCAGTTGCGCTGGTAGATCTCCATCCCCGTCGCACCGAAGGCCGGCCGGTCGCCGATCGCCGGGTTGGCGCCGTAGCGCTCCCCCACGATGAGCAGTCCGACAAGGGCGACGGCGGAGCTGCCGACAGCCGCCGCGACCCAGGCGAGCCGGCGGCGCCAGCGGCGCGGCGACCGGGTCGCGGCGGGCGCCTCGACGCCCGGTTGCGGAGCCGCGGAGGACGCGCCGTCGCGCGCCCGCCGGTGACGGGCTGACATGTCGGCCAGCCTATCCGGCTGCCGGAGCGGCCGGTGCCAGGCCGTCCAGCATGCCCGGGACCGCCGCGACGAACCGGTCGATCTCCTCGTCGGTGATGACCAGTGGCGGTGCCAGCCTGACCACGTCGGCGCCGAGCGCGTTGACCAGGAACCCCGCGTCGCGCGCGGCGGCTTCCAGCTCCTTGGCGACCGGGCTCGCCAGGACCATCGCGCGCACCAGCCCGGCGCCGCGCGTGCTGGCGACTCCCGGCGCGCCGGCGAGTCCGTCGGCGAGCCGCTCCCCCGACACCTTGGCGCGGGTGAGCAGGTCCTCCGCCTCGATCACGTCGAGGACTGCGAGGGCGGCCGCGCAGACCACGGGGTTGCCGCCGAAGGTGCTGCCGTGCTCGCCGGCGGTGAGGACGTCGCCGGCCGGACCGAACCCCATGCAGACGCCGATCGGCAGGCCGCCGGCCAGCCCCTTCGCGAGCGTCATCACGTCCGGCAAGACGCCCGCTCCCTGCCAGGCGAACCACTCGCCGGTGCGACCGACGCCGGTCTGCACCTCGTCGAGCACGAGCAGCGCGTCGTGCCGCGTCGTGACCTCCCGGGCCGCGGCGAGGTAGCCGGCTGGGGGCACCAGCACGCCGATCTCGCCCTGGATCGGCTCGAGGACCACACCGGCCGTCTGCGGACCGACGGCGGCGCGCAGGGCGTCCTCGTCGCCGTACGGGACGAACGTGACGTCGCTCAGCAGCGGCCCGAACGGCGCGCGCTTGGCCGGCTGACCGGTGATCGCCAGCGCGCCGGTGGTGCGGCCGTGGAACGAGCCGTCGGTCGCGACGATCTGGACCTTGCCCGCGGCACGGGACAGGCCGTGCTTGCGGACCAGCTTGATCGCCGCCTCGTTGGCCTCGGCGCCGGAGTTGGCGAAGAAGCTCTTCGCGGGACGGCCGATCAGGCCGGCGAGCCGCTCGGCGAGCCGGACGCTCGGCTCGTTGAGGAACAGGTTGGAGCTGTGCGTGAGCCGCCCCAGCTGGTCGGCGGCGGCCGCGACCACGCGCGGGTGCGAGTGCCCAACCGAGCAGACCGCGATGCCGGCTACGAGATCGAGGTAGGAGCGGCCCTCGCTGTCCCACACCGTGCTGCCGCTGCCGCGGCTGAGCGCGATCGGCCGTGCGCCGTACGTCGGCATGACGTGGCTGCCGGCGAGCGCGGCGAGGTCGTCGTAGGTCGTCATGACGCCGTCACCATGGTGCCGATGCCGGCGTCCGTGAACACCTCGACCAGCAGGGCGTGCGGGACCCGTCCGTCGATGATGTGCGCCTGCGGTACGCCGGCGCGCACCGCGCGCAGGCAGGCCTCCATCTTGGGGGCCATCCCCTCGGAGAGCTCGGGCAGCAGCTTCTCCAGGTCGTCGGCGGTGATCGCGGAGATGACCTCGTCGGTGACGCCGTAGTCGGCGTACAGGCCGTCGACGTTGGTCAGGACGACGAGCTTCTCGGCGCCGAGCGCGCCGGCGAGCGCGGCGGCCGCCGTGTCGGCGTTGACGTTGTAGATCTGGCCCGCGCTGTCGCGGGCGACCGTCGCGATGACCGGGACCCGGCCCTGCGCCAGCAGTGCCTCGACCGCGCTCGGGTCCACGCTGACCACGTCGCCGACCAGGCCGATGTCGACCTCCTCGCCGTCCACGACGGCGCCGCGGCGCTCCGCGACCAGCAGGTTGGCGTCCTCGCCGGACAGCCCGATCGCGAACGGGCCGTGGTCGTTGACGAGGCCGACGACGTCGCGGTTGACCTGCCCGACGAGCACCATCCGGACGATCTGCATGGTCTCCGGCGTGGTGACGCGGAGCCCGCCGGCGAACTCCGACTCGACGCCGAGCCTGGCCAGGTGGCTGCTGATCTGCGGGCCGCCGCCGTGCACGACGACCGGGCGCAGCCCGACGTAGCGGAGGAAGACGACGTCCTCGGCGAACTGTGCGCCGAGCCCGGCGTCCGCCATGGCGTTGCCGCCGTACTTGATGACGACGGTCTTGCCGTGGAAGCGGGCCAGCCAGGGCAGCGCCTCGATCAGCGTCGCGGCCTTGTCGAGGGCGGTCGCGGTCATGTGCTGTAGGCCGAGTTCTCGTGGACGTAGCCGGCCGTCAGGTCGGTCGTCAGGATGGTGCCCGCGGCCGGGCCGGCGTGCAGGTCGACGGTGACCGTGACGTCGCGGACCTTGAGCGCGACCCGCGCTTCGTCGAGCTCGCCGGCCGCGACACCGGCGCGGCAGACCCGCACGCCGTTGAACGACACGTCGATGCGGTCGGGGTCGAACGCCGCATTGGTCGTGCCGACGGCGGCGAGCACCCGGCCCCAGTTGGGGTCCGCGCCGTGGATGGCGCACTTGAGCAGGTTGCTGCGCGCGACGGCCCGGGCGACCTCGAGCGCGTCGGCGTCGTCGGCAGCTCCCACGACCTCGACGCTGATCAGCTTGGTCGCGCCCTCGGCGTCGGCGACCAGCTGCCGCGCCAGGTCGGCGCACACCTCGCCGAGCGCGGCGACGAACGCCGCCCAGCCCGGCGCACCGGGCGACAGCGCTGCGCCGGACGCGCCGGACGCCATGAGCAGCACCATGTCGTTGGTGGACATGCACCCGTCGGAGTCGACCCGGTCGAACGTCTGCGCGACAGCCGGCCGCAGTGCGGCGTCCAGGTCCGGCGCCGCCACGGCGGCGTCGGTGGTGAGGACGACGAGCATGGTCGCCAGCGCCGGCGCCAGCATGCCGGCGCCCTTCGCCATGCCGCCGACCGTGACGCCGTCGGCAGTCGTGACGACCGCCTGCTTGGCGACGGTGTCGGTCGTGCAGATCGCCTCGGCGGCAGCGGGGCCGTCGTCAGGGCCGAGTCGGCTCGCCGCCGCAGCGACGCCGGCGAGAAGCAGGTCCATCGGCAGCCGGACGCCGATCAGGCCGGTGCTGGCGACGGCGACCTCGCCGGCGGCGCAGCCGAGCTGGGCCGCGGCGGCCGCCGCCGTCGCCTCGGCGTCGGCGTCGCCGGGAGCGCCGGTGCAGGCGTTCGCCCCGCCGGAGTTGAGCACCACCGCCTTGACCGTCCCGCCGGCGACGACGCGGCGGCTCAGCACCACCGGCGCGGCGACGACGCGGTTGGTGGTGAAGACCGCCGCCGCCGTCGCGGCCCCGTCGTTGACGACCAGCGCGAGGTCGGGCTTGCCGCTCGCCTTGAGACCCGCGGTCACACCGGCCGCCCGGAATCCGCCCGGTGCGGTAACGCTCATGGGGCCACTCCGGCCGCGGTCAGCCCGGCCGTCTCGTCGAGGCCGAGGAGGAGGTTGGCGCACTGCACGGCCTGGCCGGCGGCGCCCTTGCCCAGGTTGTCGATCGCGCTGACGACGACCGCGCGGCCGCAGTGGCCGTCCGCGACGGCCTGCAGCTGACAGGCGTTGGACCCGGCGGTCGCCGCGGTGTGCGGCCACCGGCCGCCCGGCAGGACGAAGACGAACGGCTCACCGGCGTACTGCTCCTGCAGCGCAGCGCGCAGGTCGGCAGTCGTCACGCCGGCGCGCAGCCGGGCGGTGCTGCTCGCGAGCATGCCGCGCGGCAGCGGTGCCAGCGTCGTAGTCAGCGAGACGCTGACCGGCGCGCCGGCAACCGACGTCAGCGCCTGCTCGATCTCCGCGGTGTGCTGGTGGCTCCCCACCTTGTAGGCGTGCAGGTCGCCCATCACCTCGCTGCCGAGCAGGCCCACCTTCGCCGACCGCCCGGCTCCGCTGGTGCCGGACGCCGCGGCGACCACGATGTCGGCCGGCTCGACGAGTCCGGCGGCGAGCAGCGGTGCGAGCCCCAGGGTCACCGCGGTCGGGTAGCACCCCGGTACGGCGACCCGGTCGCTGCCGGCGAGGGCGGCCCGGGCGCCGGGGAGCTCTGGCAGGCCGTAGGGCCACGCTCCGGCATGCGGACCGCCGTACCACTGCGCCCAGGCGGCCGGGTCGGCCAGCCGGTGGTCGGCCGCCAGGTCGACGACCTTGCGGCCGCGCTCGAGCAGGGCGGCAGCGAGCGCGGCCGACTCGCCGTGCGGCAGCGCGAGGAAGGCCAGGTCGCCTTCGGCGAGCACATCGACGTCGGTTGCCGCGAAGACCGTGTCGCCCAGGGCGGGCAGGTGCGGGTGGACGTCGCCGACCGGTGTGCCCGCATGGCTGCCCGCACAGATCGCGCCGAGGTCGAGCTCGGGGTGCGCGGCCAGCAGTCGGAGCAGCTCGCCGCCGGCGTAGCCGCTCGCTCCCGCCACCGTGACCCGGTGCCCCATGGCTTCCTCCCTGTGTCCGGACGCATTATGCGCATCGGTGCATAGGTATGCAACCGGGATCAGGTGCCGCGCAGCTCGGCTCCTGTCCGGCCGGCCGCTGACTGCACCGCGGCGTCACGGAACCGGAGGACCTCGTCGTCGGTGAGGGTGCGGTCGGCCGCCCGGAAGCGCAGGGTGAACGCGAGGGAGCGGCGACCGGCGCCGACCTGCGTGCCGGCGTAGACGTCGAACAGCCGGCACTCCTCGAGCAGCTCGCCCGCACCGGCGCGCAGCGCCGCCTCGACCTCCGCTGCCGGCGTCTGCGCGCCGACGAGCAGCGCGACGTCGACGGTGGCCGGCGGGTAGCCGGAGATCGCCGGCGCGGCGACCACGTCGACCGCCGCAGCGAGCACGGGAGTGAGGTCCAGCTCCATCGCGCAGGTCCGCGGCGGCAGCCCGAGCGCTGCGACGACCCGCGGGTGCAGCTCGCCGGCGTGGCCGGCCTCGACGCCGTCGACCGCGATCGCCGCGCAGCGGCCCGGGTGGAACGGCATCGCGGCGGCGGCAGTGACGGCCGGGGCAGGGGCGCCGAGCGACTCGCACACGTCGCGGGCGACCTGCACCGCGTCGGCCCAGGCCACCGGCCGGCCGGGTCCCCAGTGCCCGGCCGGCTCCCGCCGGCCGCACATGGCGATGGCGATGCGCAGCGGCTGCGCCGGGAGCGCGGCGTCGAGCTCTGCGAGCGTCGCGTCGTCCGGGCGGCGGTCGGCACGGACCCGCGGCGCCCGGCCGGACCCCGGCCGTGGGAGGTACACCGCGCCGGTCTCGTAGACGGCGACGTCCTGCTGACCGCGGCTGACGTTGCGGGCGAGCGACGCGAGCAACCCAGGCAGCAGCGTCGTCCGCAGGTGCGACTCGTGCTCGCTGACCGGGTTGGCCACCGCGAGCGCGGCGCGCCGCGGGTCGGCCGCGTCGAGCTGCAGCGCGTCGAACACTGCAGGCGAGAGGAACGGGTAGCTGGTCACCTCGTGGTGGCCGGCGGCCGCTACCGCCCGGCCGAGCCGGCGGCGAAGCCGTTGCTCGCGGGTGAGGCCCCGTCCGGCCGGCGCGACCGGGAGGATGCTCGGCACCGTGTCGTAGCCCTCGAGCCGGACGACCTCCTCGATCAGGTCGGCCGGCATCGTGAGGTCCGGCCGCCACGGCGCCGGCACCACCTGCAGCGGATCGCCGCCCTCGACGGTGCAGCCGACGTCCGTCAGCCGGCGCCGCACGACGTCGGCCGGGTAGTCGCGGCCGGCCAGCCGGCTCACCGCCTGCACCGGCAGCTTTATCGCCGCCGGGGCGACGCGCAGGTCGATGTCGGTCACCGCAGGGTCCGCCGCGCCGCCGCCGTACTCCACGAGGAGGCGGACGGCGAGCTCGGCCGCGGCCGGCTGCAGCGCCGTGTCGACGCCGCGCTCGAAGCGCTTGGCCGCCTCGGACGGGAGCCGGTGCCGGGCCGCGGTGCGGGCCACGCCGCGCGGCTCGAAGTAGGCCGACTCCACGACGACGTCGCGGGTCGTCGCGTCGATCTCGGTGGTGGCGCCGCCCATCACGCCGGCGATGCCGATCGGGCCGCTGTCGTCGGTGATCAGCAGGTCGTCGGTGTCGAGCGCCCGGTCGGCGCCGTCGAGCGTGCGCAGCCGCTCACCGCCGCGGGCCCGGCGTACGACGATCGGGCCGGCGACCTTGGCCAGGTCGAAGGCGTGCAGCGGCTGACCGAGCGCGAGAAGCACGTAGTTGGTGACGTCGACGGTCAGCGAGATCGGGCGCATGCCGGCGAGCGTGATCCGGCGGGCGAGCCAGTCCGGGCTCGGCGCGGCGGGGTCGACACCGCGGACGATCCGCGCGACGTAGCGGGCGCACCGGCCGGCGTCCCCCACCGTGACCGGGTAGCCGGCCGCCGGCAGCTCCGGTACGTCGAGGGCAGCGGGGTCGCTGAACGGCACGTCGGCCGCGGTCGCCGCCTCGCGGGCGACCCCGCGGACCGACAGGCAGTAGCCGCGGTCGGGCGTCACCGCGATGTCGAGCACGTCGTCGCGCAGCCCGAGGTAGTCGACGATGTCGGCGCCGAGCGGGGCGTCCGCAGGCAGCACCATGATGCCGGCGTGGTCCTCGCCGATGCCGAGCTCCCGGACCGAGCAGATCATGCCGTCGCTGGTGTGGCCGTAGGTCTTCCGGGCGCCGATCTGCAAGCCGCCGGGCAGCACCGCGCCGGGCAGCGCGACCGGCACCCGGTCGCCCACCGTGAAGTTGGTGGCACCGCAGACGATGCCGCGCGCGCCGTCGCCGACCGACACCTGGCAGTAGCGGATCGGCTTCTTGAACTCGGCCAGCTCGGTGATCTCCAGCACCTCGCCGACCTGTACGCCGACGATGTCGCCGCCGAGCCGCTCCACCTGCTCGACCTCGAGCCCCGCGCGGATCAGCGCGGCCGCCGTGTCGTCGGCGGAGGTCTCGACCGGGGCGTAGTCGCGCAGCCATGACATGGGGACACGCACGTCAGATCTCCGTTCCGAAGGGCCGGGTGAAGCGGATGTCGCCCTCGAAGAAGTGCCGCATGTCGCTGACGCCGTGCCGGAACATCAACGTGCGGTCCAGCCCCATGCCGAACGCGAAGCCGCTGTAGCGGTCGGAGTCCACCCCGGCAGCGCGCAGCACGTTGGGGTTGACCATTCCGCAGCCGCCCCACTCGATCCACCCCTCCTGCGAGCAGATCCGGCAGCCGTCGCCCTTGCACGAGAAGCAGACGAGGTCGACCTCGGCGCTGGGCTCGGTGAACGGGAAGTACGACGGCCGGATCCGCAGCTGCTGGTCGGCGCCGAACATCGCCCGCGCGAAGTGCTCGAGCGTCCCGCGCAGGTGCGCCATCGTGATGCCCTCGTCGACGACGAGACCTTCGACCTGGTGGAACACCGGCGAGTGCGTCGCGTCGACGGGGTCGTCGCGGAACACCCGGCCCGGCGCGACGACGTAGACCGGCAGCGGCCGGGACAGCAGGGTCCGCAGCTGCACCGGCGACGTCTGCGTGCGGAGCAGCACGCCGTTGTCCGGCGGGTCGAGGTAGATGGTGTCCTGCATCGACCTGGCCGGGTGGTCCGGGTGCAGGTTGAGGGCGTCGAAGTTGTGCCACTCCGTCTCGACCTCCGGGCCGTCGACGACCTCGTAGCCCATCGCGACGAAGACGTCGCCCACCCGCTCCTGGATCATCGTCAGCGGGTGGCGCGAGCCGCGCGGCGCGCGGTCCCACGGCAGCGTCACGTCGACCCGCTCCTCGGTCAGCGCCCGCTCGTCGCGGTCGCGCTCGAGCTCTGCCGTGCGGGCGGTGAGCGCCTCGCGGACCGCCGCGAGCGCGGCGTTGACCCGCTGCCCGGCGTCCTTGCGCGCCTGTGGCGGGAGCGCGCCGATCTCCGAGCGGGCGAGGGCGATCGGCGAGCGGTCGCCCGTGTGCGCGGTCCGGGCAGCGGCGAGCTGGTCGAGGTCGCCGGCGGCGGCGAAGGCGGACACCGCCTGGTCGCGCAACGCCGCGAGCTGGTCGGCGTCCAGCGGACTCACCTGTACGGGGTCGTAGTCAGCCACAGCGAAAGGTGCTCCTTGCACGGGGTTGCGAACGGTGCCGGTAGGGCAAGTCGCGAGGATACGGGGCGCGGCGCAGCCCGCCGGTCTCAGCCCTCGTAGGTCGGGGCGCCGGCGGGCAGGCTAAATCGGAACTGCGCGCCACCGGACGGCGCGAGGCCGGCGGTGATGTCGCCGCCGTGCGCCTCGACCAGACCCTTGACGATGTAGAGGCCGAGGCCGGTGCCGCTGCGGCGGCCGCCGTCGCCGCGCCGCCAGAACTTGTTGAACACCCGCGGGAGCATGTCGTCCGGGATGCCGGACCCCTGGTCGGTCACCGTCACCACCGCGCCCGACGCGCTGCCGTCGACCCGCACCGTGACGGTGCCGGCGCCGTACTTGAGCGCGTTCTCGATCAGGTTGTGCAGCACCTGGTCGACCTTGTCGGGGTCGCACCACATCTCCGGCAGCTCGCCGTCGGTGACCAGCTGGAAGCGCTCCTCGGGCTCGCCGGCCGCGACGTGCGAGGCGAACACCCGGCGTACGGCGCCCACGACGTCGACGACCTGGCGCCGCAGCTCGAGCCGGCCCGCGTCGATGCGCGACACGTCGAGCAGGTCGGTCAGCAGCCGGGTGACGCGGTCGGCGTCCGCGTTGACCGTCTGCAGCATGACGATCTTCTGGTCGTCGGTGAACTTGTCCCACTTGGCGAGCAGCGTCGCGGTGAAGCCCTTGACGCTGGTCAGCGGGGAGCGCAGCTCGTGCGCGACAGTGGAGATCAGCTCGGCGCGCCCGCGCTCCAGCCGCTCCCGCGACGCGGTGTCGCGGAACGCGACCACCAGCCGGACCAGCTTGCCGGTCGGACTCTCCCGGACGTAGCGCGCGGTGACGAGCAGGTTGGAGATCTCGCCGGACGGGCGGCTCAGCGTCAGGATCCGCTCCGGCTGCCCGGAGCGGGTCGCCAGGCCGTTGTAGGGGTCGGTGCACTGCCACCAGTCGCGCCCGGCCGGGTCCACCAGCGGGAGCACGTCCCGGAAGTCGCGGCCGACGACCTCGTCCGGCGTACGCCGGAGCAGGCGGGAGCCGGCGCGGTTGAGCGCCACGACGGCCCCGGAGGCGTCGGCGACGACGAGCCCGTCGGGGAGGTCGTCCCACGCCCCCGTGTCGTCGTTCACCCGCCACTCCCCCTGCATCCGCCCGGAGCCCGCTGTGCGCTGGCCGAAGCGTAGAGGCACACTGCGGCCGCGGTCGCCAGGTTGAGCGACTCGGCGCGCCCGTGGATCGGGACGCGGACGCTCACGTCGGCCAGCGCAACCAGCTCCTCCGGCAGTCCCCATGCCTCGTTGCCGAACACCCAGGCTGCTGGGTGCGACAGATCGGCGGAATCCAGGGCAAGGCTACTCGCACCGGCCGCGGCGATCACGCTCAATCCGGCCGACCGCAGCGCCGCGACCGTCTCGGCCGCGGTCACCCCGACGACGAACGGGAGGTGGAAGACGCTGCCGGCCGAGGACCGCACGCACTTCGGGTTGTAGGGGTCGACGCTGGCGTCGGTGAAGATGACGGCGTCGGCGCCGGCCGCGTCGGCCACCCGCACGACGGTGCCGGCGTTGCCGGGGTCGCGGACGTTGGCGAGGACGGCGACCAGCAGCGGCTGCAGCCCGACCACCGCCTCGAGCGACACATCCCGGTGCGCGGCGACCCCGATCAGCCCTTGTGGCGTGACCGTCTGCGCCAGCTCGTCCATCACGTCGCTCAGGACGGTGTGGACGACGACGCCGGACGCCTCGGCGCGGTCGACCAGGTCGGCGTGGCGCTCGGTGGCGTCCGGCGTGACGAACAGCTCGAGCAGCGCCCCCGGCTCGGCGAGCGCCTCGGTGACCCCGGTCGGTCCCTCGACGAGGAAACGCCGGTCGGTCTTGCGGAACGCCCGCTTGCCGAGTCGGCGGGCGCTGCTGACGCTTCGGTTGCGCGCGGTCGTGATCAGCGGGCTGCCGGCCATCGGAGGGGCTGTCCTGGTGTGCTGTATCCGGTGGCTACGCCGCCGAGTCGCCGGCGGCGGCAGCGGCCGTCGCGTTGGCGGCCTTGGCGACCTCGACCAGCACCGCGAACGCCGCGGCGTCGGACACCGCGAGCTCGGCGAGCGACTTGCGGTCGACCTCGACGCCGGCGGCCTTGAGGCCCTGGATGAAGCGGTTGTAGGTCATGCCGTTGAGCCGGCAGGCGGCGTTGATCCGCTGGATCCACAGCTGCCGGAAGTCGCCCTTGCGCTTCTTGCGGTCGCGGTAGGCGTAGGTCATCGAGTGGAGCACTTGCTCCTTGGCCTTGCGGTAGAGCCG
>DASQMY010000103.1:0-18628 GCA_035645255.1 Mycobacteriales bacterium | reverse complement strand
GAGCGGGTGCACTTCCACGAGGTGGGCGCGCTGGACGCGCTCGCCGACGTGGTCGGTGCGGCGGCCGGGCTGCACGCGCTCGCGCTCGACGACGTCGGCGCCAGCAGCGTCGCGACCGGCGTCGGCATGACGCGCAGCGAGCACGGCGCGCTGCCGATCCCGTCGCCTGCCGTCCTGGAGCTGCTGACCGGTGCCCCGGTCCACAGCGGCGGCTTCCGGCACGAGATGTGCACGCCGACCGGCGCCGCGATCCTCGCCGCGACCGTGACCCGTTGGGGCGACCTGCCTCCGCTCGTCGTCGAGACGGTCGGCAGCGGCGCGGGTGCGCGCGACGTCGACGAGGCGCCCAACATCCTGCGGCTCGTCGTCGGCGAGGCGGCCACCGCGGGCACGCCGTCCAGCCACACGGCGCCGGCTGTCGTGCTCGAGGCCAACGTCGACGACCTCGACCCGCGGCTGTGGCCCGGCGTCATCACGACGCTGATGGCGGCCGGCGCGTCGGACGCGTGGCTCACGCCTATCCAGATGAAGAAGGGCCGGCCGGCGGTCACCGTGAGCGTCCTGTGCACGACCGAGCTCGCCTCCGCACTGCGCGCCCTGCTGTTCCGCGAGACGTCGACGATCGGTGTGCGCGAGCAGTCGGTCAGCAAGCACGCGCTCGACCGGGAGCTCGTCATGGTGACGCTCGCCCCTGGGGTGGCGGTCGCCGTCAAGGTCGCGCGGCTCGACGGCGAGGTGGTCAACGCCGTCCCGGAGTTCGACGACGTCGTCGCGGCGGCGGCGCGGCTCGGCCGGCCGGTGAAGATCATGCTCGCCGAGGCGGCCGCCGTCGCCAGCGGGCTCGTCGAGCGCTAGGTGCCCAGCACCTCGCGGCGCTTCTTCGACCAGGCCAGCGCGTCGGTGATCGCCTCCTGCAGCGACTTCTCGGTCTGCCAGCCGAGCAGCTCACGCGCCCGCTCGCTGCGGGTGTAGCAGCCGATCACGTCGCCGGGCCGCGGGTCGCCGTCGACCACGTCGAGCCGGTGGCCGACCACGTCCTCGAACGCCGCGACCAGCTCGCGAACCGTCACGCCGTCGCCCGTACCGAGATTGATGACCTGGTACGGCGCGTCGTCCGTCGCGATGTCGTCGAAGCGCAGCAGCGCCTGCACGTGAGCCGCGGCGAGGTCCCAGACGTGGATGTAGTCGCGGATCGCCGAGCCGTCGCGCGTCTCCCACTCGACGCCGGTGACCGTGAAAGGGACGCCGTTCTCGTAGGCCTCGAGCAGCTTGCCGACCGCGTGGGTCGGCTTCGGCGACTGGAGCCCGGTGCGCAGCTGGGGGTCGGTGCCGACCGGGTTGAAGTAGCGCAGCGACAGCACGCGCAGCGCAGTCGCCCGCGCGCAGTCCTCGAACATCAGCTCGTCGACCATCTTGGTGCGCGCGTAGGGGCTGCCCGGCGCGAGCCCCGAGCTCTCGTCGACGGTCAGGTCGGGGTCGGGCGAGTAGATCGACGCCGACGAGCTGAACACGACCCGGTGGCAGCCGTTGCGCAGCAGGCTCTCGACGAGGGCGAGCGTCCCGCAGACGTTGTTGCGGTAGTAGAGGATGGGCTCCGCCACCGACTCCGGTACGACGATCCGTGCGGCGCAGTGCACCACCGCCTCGATGTCGGGATGGTCGGCGAAGACCCGGTCCACGACCGCAGGGTCGGCGATGTCGCCCTCGTAGGCGATGCGGTCGGCCACGAACTCCTTACGGCCCAGGGAGAAGTCGTCGAGGATGACCGGGGTGAGCCCGTTGTCGAGGCACGCCGACGCGACAGTGCTGCCGATGTAGCCGGCGCCTCCGGTGATCAGGATCTTCATGGCTGCTCCACTCCCCCAGCAGCGGCCGCCGGGGCGCCGACGTTACCGGCCGGGCCGCACCTAGAGCGAAGCGAAGAACGTGATGGAGCCGGCGACCTTGCCGTGCGGTCCGCGGATCGGTGCGGCGACCGCGTCGAGCGTGACCCGCTCGCCGTCCGCCCGGCGCAGCCGGAGCAGGCCGCGATGCAAGTGGTCGTCGCGGACCGCTGCGATCGGCGGGATGCTGCGCTTGTACGTCTCGCCCGGCCCGGCGACCTCGGTGAAGTCGACGATGTGGATCACCTCGAGCAGGAACCGGCCGAGTATCGCGTCGGCCGGCTCGCCGATGAAGGTCGCCGCCGTCGCGGAGATCGCGGCGACCCGGCAGACGTCGTCGAGGACCATGCACGCATCCAGCGAGCCGCCCGCCACCTTCGCCCATTCGCCCAGGGCGTCGTCCAGCACCGCACGCACCTCGGGCACCGTCGCGCCGGCGATCGGCCGGATCGGGAGGATCATGCGAAGCATCGGAACGGACCTCTCGGACATGCTGGTCGGGTCGTGCGGCCGAGCACGCCCTCGGCGCCCGCCCCGGAATCGTGCGGCGTTCCGGTCCCACCGCGAGCGAATGGAGGCAAGATACGCCGGACGGCCTAGCCCCCGTGAACGATTCGTACCCTATGCGGAGATCCCTAGTGAACCACCGGCTGGTGGTCGGGACTCAACCGCGCACCGTCGTCGGGTGCCCGGCGGGCCAGCACCACGAGCGGCACCGTGAGGACGAGGGCGACCACCAGCCAGGTGAACGACTGGTTGGTCAGCCGGAAGATGATCCGCAGCGGCCAGTCGGTGAGCCGGGCCGGCTTGCTCGTCCACCACGGGATGCGCGTGTAGAACCACCCGGCGAGCAGCACCGCGGCCAGCAGCCGGCGGGTCCGGGTCGGGTCCGCGACGAGCAGTGCAAGCGCGCCGACCACCCAGACCGCGTGGTGGTCCCAGGACACCGGTGAGATCGCGACGGTGATCAGGCCGACGATCGTCACGCCGGCGACCTCGGCGCCGGCCTGGGACGCCCGCACCGCGCGCGACATGCCGACGACGAGCACGCCGCCGGCGATCACCAGCAGCACGGCGGCCAGGATGACGCCCGGCAGCCACCACCGCATCAGCGCGCCGCGGATGGCGATGTTGGCCGTGCCGCGGTTGTTGCCGAGCCGGCCGGACGAGAAGAAGGCGTCCGTCCAGTAGTCGACCGAATCCCCCGGGATGACGACCATCGCCAGCCCTTGGGCCGCGACGAACGTCGCCGTCGCGACGTACGCCGCGCGTCGCCGGCCGGTGAGCCACAGGTAGGGGACGAACAGGCCCGGCGTCAGCTTGATGGCCGTCGCCAGCCCGACGAGTACGCCGCGCGGCCAGCGGGTGCGCGGCAGGCAGCAGTCGGCGACCACTAGCGCGATCATGAAGATGTTGACCTGGCCGAACCGGAACGTCGTCCGCACCGGCTCCAGCCAGATGAGCGCCGGCAGCAGCAGCGGCGCGAGCGCCGCGGCCGTGAGCGTGGCTGCCCGGTCGCCGTACCGGGTGCTCAGCCAGTCACGCCACCACTCGACCACGGGGCGGTACAGGAAGGCGACCAGCCCGATCAGCACGACCAGCGAGGCGAGCTCCCAGATCCACCCGGCGACCATGAAGTGCACGAGCGCGAGCGGCACCGACAGCACGGCGGCGAACGGCGGGTACGTGAAAGGCAGATCCTGCGGCTCGGGCGTCCGGAACTCGTAGACGGCCCGGCTGTCGAGGACCGAGCGGCCCGCCTCGCGGTAGACCTCGAGGTCGACGAGCCGGTTGGTGGGGTCGGCGTAGATCTGGTGCCACAGGATCGGGAACGACAGCGCCAGCGCGACCAGCGCGGCCGCGACGAACACCACGCGGGCGGCCGGCAGCCGCGACGCTGGTTGACCAGGGTGTCGGGACGGCACAAGGGCATTAGATCGTCCGCGGCAGCCGGCCGCGAAAACCCGGCGACTCAGCGGCCGGCGGAGGTGTCCCGTAGCCCGTCCTCGAGCGAGCGCGGGGAGTAGCCGAGCTCGCGGCGCGCCTTGCGGTCGGTGACCCAGAACGTCACGCGGTCCGACGACGAGACGATCTCGCGGACGTTGCGCGGCAGCCCGGTCAGCCGGCCCAGGACGGGCGCCACCGGGGCGACCGCCTTGAGGACCCCGGTGGGGAGCCGGCGCGTCGGCGCGGTGCGGCCGGTAAGCCGCGCGACGGTCTCGACGACGTCACGCATGGTCGCGATCTCCCCGCCGAGGATGTACTCCGCACCGGGCCGGCCGGCGTCAAGCGCGAGCAGCACGCCGGCCGCGACGTCGTCGCGGTGGACGAACGTGAGACCGAGGTCGGGGAACGGCATCATCGGGAGCCGGTGCAAGCGGAACCGCTCGACGACGTCGCCCACCTGGGACGGGTCGCCCGGGCCGTAGACGGCGCCGGGCAGCACGGTCACGCAGGGCAGGCCGGCGGCGGCGAACCGGCGGGCCACCTCGTGCGCGCGGTGCTTGGTCTCCTCGTAGTAGCTGGTGAACTCGCGCATGCTGGTGTGCGTCTCGTGCACGATGTCGCCGCACGTGTTGCCGAGCACGATGACCGACGAGACGTAGACCACCTTGCCGACCCCCCTCGCCTTCGCGGCGGCCAGCACCGACTCGGTGCCGTCGACGTTCGCCGCCCACATGGGCTGCCGGTCGGCCGGCGCCACGCCGACGCGGTAGACACCCGCCGCGTGCACCAGCGCGTCGACCTGCTCGAGGTGGGCCTGCACGACGTAGCGGTCGGCGAGATCACCCTGGACGAGCTCGCAGCCGAGGGCGGCGAGCCGCCCCGCCTTGGCCGGGCGGACGAGTGCGTGCAGCCTCGTCGCCCCGAGCGCGTAGCCGGCGCGCCACCTCGGCGCCGATGAAGCCGGTGGCACCGGTCAGGAAGATCCGCATCGAAGCCCCTGCCCCGTCCCTGGGTCGTCGGTGTGCGAGCACCTTCGCAGCCGGGCGCGCGGCGGGCAACGTGACGCACCTCTCTCACCGGCGCTGCCTACGATGGCGCGGTGCTCGCTGCCGCAGTGCTCAGACCGCTGCTGATCGCCGTGGCGGTCGTGCTGGCGAGCTGGGCGGTGCTCGTCGCGCTCGCCGCGACGCTGCCACCGGGGGCGATGAAGGAGCTGGCCGGCTTCCTGCCCAACTGCGTCACGCTCGCCCGCCGGCTCGCGCGCGACCAACGGGTGCCGCGCAGCGTCAAGCTGGCGCTGGGCCTCGCCGGGCTGTGGGCGCTGTCGCCGATCGACCTGATCCCCGAGTTCCTGCCGGTGATCGGGCCGCTGGACGACGTGGTGGTCGTCGCGCTCGCGCTGCGGTTCGCCGCCCGCCGGCTCCCGCGCGAGCTGCTATACGAGGCGTGGCCGGGCGACCGGACGACGATGGACCGGCTGCTCGGGCGGCTGCGCGGACCGGTGGACGACCCGCGCGCACCGGCCGGCTGAGACTCCTGGAGCGGCGCGGCGTCCGCCCGCGGCCGTCAGTCCTGGTCGATCTTCAGCGTGTCGACGACCTCGCTGCGGAAGCGCTCGAGCTCGTCCTGCTGCACCTCGGAGAGCGCGTCGAGCGTGCGCTCGCCCTTCTCGGTGACCACGAGCCGCTGCCGGCGCGCATCTACGGGGTCCGGCCGGCGCTGGACGAGTCCGGCGTGGGTCGCCCGGTCGACCAGCTCGACCACCGAGTTGGGCCGCAGCTGCAGCACCTCGGCCACCTCACCCACCGTCGGCGGCTTGGGCGAGGCATGTCCCTTGATCGCCAGCAGCAGCTGGTACTGCGCCGGAGTGACACCGGCGCTCCTCGCGGCGTTCTCGGACCCGCGCATGAACCGTCTCAGCGCGGCCCGGAAGCGCGACAGTGCGCGGTAGTCCGGCTTCGTCATCGATCACTCCCAAGCGGGTCGATTCGGCCCGTCGAGGGCGGCTTGGCCTGCAGCCGCCAACCGTTGCGTGTCTGCTCCCCGGGGCGGTACGGCGGCGTGCGGGATCGTCCGCACAGCACGGTGCACTGCGTCCAATACTAAGACATTCGGCCTGTACCGGTAGAAGCGGGCGGGCTCTCCGCTCAGCCGCGCTGCGTCATCGTGAACCGGAGCTTGGCCATCATGTTCTCGGCGCCGTGCAGCGCCCCGGCGTCGGCGAACAGGTCCTCGACCCGGGAGCGCAGGCCCTCGGCGGTCCACCGCTTGCCGCCGTTGTCGATGACGGCCGCCGAAGTGTAGGGCCGGTAGATCTCGACCGTGTCACCCTGCACGCCGAACACCTTGCCGCTGATGTGGCCCGACTGCTCCGAGCACAGGAAGACGACGAGCGGCGCGACGTTGTCGGGGTGCCAGAAGTCGAAGTCGTCGTCGCCCGCCGCGGCCGGGATGTCGCCGTACGCGCGCTCGGTCATCCGGGTACGCGCCGCCGGTGCGATCGCGTTGCACGTCACGCCGTAGCGGGCCATCTCCTGCGCGACGATCGTCGAGAACGCCGCGATGCCCGCCTTCGCCGCGCCGTAGTTGGCCTGGCCGAAGTTGCCGAGCAGCCCTGACGTGGACGAGGTGCACACGATGTGACCCGGCCGGCCGGAGGACTTCCAGTAGTCGCAGGCGAAGTGCGTCGGCCCGAAATGCCCCTTGAGGTGCACCTTGATGACCGCGTCCCACTCCTCCTCGGTCATCTTGGCGACCGTGCGGTCGCGCACGATGCCGGCGTTGTTGACGAGCGCGTCGAGCTGACCGAACTCCTCGACCGCCTGGCGCACCAGCCGCTCCGCACTGGCGAACTCGCAGCAGTCGTCGGCGTTCAGCGTCGCGCGCCCGCCCGCGGCGATGATCTCCTCGACGACCGCGCGGCCGGCTTCGGCGTCCAGCTCGTTGACAACGACTGCGGCGCCGTGCCGGGCGAGCTCGATGGCCTCGCCGCGGCCGATGCCGCGTCCGGCGCCGGTGACGATCGCGACCTTGTCCTGCATGAGTGTGCCGTCCATGGCGCCGACCTTAGCCGCCGCGCGCAGCGGCTCGCTCACGATCCGCCGGCAGCCCGCCGCTGGGACGGCTGACGGGCGACCGAGCGGGAGGTGACGACAGCGGTGACGATCCTGATCGCCGACGAGTCCCCGGCGCTCCGCGAACTGGCCCGTGAGGTCCTGATCTCGCACGGCCATGACGTCGCCGACGCGGCGACCGGCAGCCAGGCGCTCGAGCTGGCTGACCGCGTGCAGCCCGCAGTGATCGTGATCGGCGCCGAGCTGCGCGGACCGACCGGCGACGGCGCGCTGGAGGCGCTGCGCGGGCGGGACTCCACGCGGCACACGCCGGTCATCCTGCTGACCGGGGCAGCTACCGTCGCCGACGTCACCGACGGCCTCGCTCACGGCGCGCACGACTACCTGCGCAGGCCGAAGTGGACGTGGTCGCCCGGACCGACGTGCTGACCGGCCTGTACAACCGCCGGCACCTCGAGGAGTCGCTGGCCCGGCTCAGCAGCCAGGCCCGCCGCTACTCGCAGCCGCTGTCGGTCGTCATGCTGGACTCGACCGGTTCACGGACATCAACGCCGAGTTCGGCGCAGCCGCCGGCGACGACGTGCTGCGGACGATCGCCCGCCGGCTCCAGGCGGGCGTCCGGGACTCCGACGTCATCGGCCGCTGGGGCGGGGCGAGGAGTTCCTCGCGCTGCTCCCGATGACCGAGGTCGAGGGCGCCTGCACGTTCGCCGAACGGATCGGGGCGATGATCGACTGGGCCGAGGTCGTCATCGACGGCGTGGGCACGGTGCACGTCACCGTCAGCGCCGGCTGCGCCGAGGGCACTGACATCGGCGCCTGCTGCTCAGCTGCGACGGGCGCTGTACGCCGCCAAGAAGTCCGGCCGCAACGCCGTCCGCACCGCCTGACCCGCGACCGCGCCCACTCCCGCTCCCACTCCCGCTTCCCTTGCCACGACAGGCCTGGAGATGGTGGGTCCAACTACAGCTCCAGCCCATAGTTGGAGGGTCCAACTAGGCGGGTTGCTGGCAGCGAGGCGGATCCCCGGACGGGCTTCGGTACGGCGGTCGGGTAGCGTCGCGGGGGTGAAACCGACCCTCGCACATGCGCTCAGTGGCGCGGCCGGCGGCGTCGCCGCCGGGCTCTACCTGGTCGCCGCGATCTCGGCGTTCATCTTCCTCGAGAGCAGGGACAAGCGGCGGACGGCCGCCGACCCCGCCGCGATCTCGCCGCGGCGGATGCGGGTCGCCGGCGCGGTGTGCGCGCTGTCGTTGATCCTCGGGCTGACCGCCACCTGGTGGGTCCCGCACGACGACGACGAGGACACCGCCCGGCCGGCGGCCATCACCGAACCGCGCTAGGGCAGCTCGACGTACTGGCCGAGGAAGGCGCGCGCCGACTCCGTGTCGAGCCGGTAGACGACGTTGGTCGATCGGCAGACCGCGTCGCCGGTGATCGTGATGGCCGCCACGATGTCGGTGTCACCGAGGAAGTTCGGGCCGCCGGAGTCGCCGTAGCAGGTGCCGCCGTTGCCGGTCGCGTAGTTCATGGAGATCCGCAGGAAGGTCTTGTTGGTGGCGTTCAGCCTCCCGGTCGCGACCATCCGCACGTCGTCGTAGAGGTAGCGGTGCCCTCCCGGCTGGTTGGTGACCTCGTAGGCGCCGTAGCCCACGGACACGAACTGCTGCGTCGACGAGAGCGCCGACAGCGAGTCCTCCTCGGGCAGCGACGACGGCGTGATGCCCTTGATCGCCTTGTCGAAGACGACGACCGCGAGGTCGTGGGTGTCGCTCTGCGCCTGGTTGTACAGCGGGTCGGCCTCGAACGTCCCGTAGTAGACCTTGTCGCCGTCCTCGTAGGCCGGGTCGAACGTCACGCCGACGGTCTCGCCGTCCTCCGCGCAGTGCGCCGCGGTCACGAAGACGGTGGGCGAGATCAGCGTGCCCGAGCAGTAGACCCACGTGCCGTCGGAGTACTGCGTCGGGGACACCAGCCCGCCGACACTCGGGTGCCGGTTGCCGTCGGCCGTGCCGCCGATGATGGCGCCCGCAGGCGCGGCGCTGACGAGAGCAACCGCCGCAACGGTCGAGGCGAGCAGGAGACGACGACGCATGATGAACCCCTTTGTCCGGTCGCGCGAGACCCTCATCCTACGCGCCGGCGCTCCCGAGATCGCTCCTGGAATCGCTCAACCCCGCGCGCACCCGGCCGATCCACGTGAAAGACGTCCGACCCCGCCGACACCAGGAGCTTCGCCATGGCGACCCCCACCGACCGGCCGCCGCTGCGCGCCCGGACGCGCCGACTGCCGCTGCGCGCCCAGGTCGCCGCCGGGTTCTCCGGCGTGCTCGTCCTGATCGCCGTCGCCGGGGCGATCTCGCTCGCGCAGACCCGCGCCGTCGAGCAGGCCGGGCGCCAGGTCGTCACCCGCGACCTGCGCTACATCTCCCACCTGGAGAGCGCCGCCCTGGGCGCCAAGGCCGCGGCGAACGACGAGCGGGGCTACCTGCTGTACGGCGACGTGCAGTTCAGCGTGGAGGTCGACGAGCGCTTCGACAAGGTGCGCCAGGAGCTCGCCGGCGCCCGCGCGGTCGCGACCCCCGAGCAGCTTCTCCGGGTGGACGACATCGAGCGGCAGCTGACGGCCTGGAAGGCGATGCTGACGAACGAGTTCGGCCTGTTCGTCGTCGACAAGGACGCCGCCCGCAAGGTCGCGCTGAACGAGAGCCGGGTGCTGCGCAAGACCTACGAGACGCTGTTCGCCGAGGAGCTGACGCGCACGGAGGAGAAGGCGGCGGCGAGCGCTGCGGCGTTCTCCCGCCGTGCCGTCGTCGCCCAGCGCGCGATGGCGGGCGGCTTCCTGGCCGCGGTGCTGATCGCGGTCATCAGCGGCTTCCTGCTGCTGCGCTCCATCCGTCGCCGCCTGCAGCCGTTGGTGTCAGCGCTCGACTCGGCGGCGGCCGGCGACTTCACGTCGCGACCGGCGGACACGATCAAGGACGAGATCGGCGCGATGGCCGGCTCGCTGTCGTCGACGCTGACGGCGATCGGGCGGACGGTCGCCACGCTCGCCGACACCGCCGGTCGGCTCTCGGTCTCGGCGCGCACACTCAACGGCATCAGCCACCAGATGCGCGGCTCGATGGAGTCGGCCGCAGAGCAGGCCGCGGCGGCCTCGGCCGCTGCCCACCAGGTCAGCGACAGCGTCAACAACGCAGCGTCCGGAGCGGAGCAGCTCGGGGCATCGATCCGCGAGATCTCCGGCAGCACCTCCGGCACGGCCGGCCAGACGACCACGGCGGTGGCCGCGGTGGCCGCAGCGCAGAGCACGATGGCGTCCCTCGACGCGAGCAGCGCGACCATCAACGACGTCCTCGGGGTCATCCGGTCCGTCGCCGGGCAGACGCACCTGCTCGCGCTGAACGCGACGATCGAGGCGGCCCGCGCCGGCGACGCCGGCAAGGGCTTCGCGGTCGTCGCAGCGGAGGTCAAGGAGCTCGCGCAGGAGACCGAGTCGGCGACCGGCGCCGTGGCGCGGCGGGTCGACGCGATCCAGGCCGACGCCCAGGAGGCGATCAACGCGGTCGGCCGCATCCACACCGTCATCAACGCGGTCAACGAGGGCCAGGTGCTCATCGCCAGCGCGGTCGAGGAGCAGTCGGTGACCACGTCGATGATCGGTCAGGCGGTCACCGAGGCGGCGCACTGCGTCGACGAGATCGCCAACAACCTGACGTCGCTGGCGGCCTCCGCGGAGCAGACCCGCAGCGGCGCCGACCGCACGGTCTCGGCGTCCGACGAGGTCGCCGAGATGGCGACCGAGCTCGCCGACCTGGCGGCGCTGTTCCGGACCTGAGCCGCAGCAGCGCTACAGGGGGATGTTGCCGTGCCGCCCGCGCGTCGCGGGCGCGCGGCGGATCGCCGAGACGACCAGCCGGCGGGTCGCCGCCGGGTCGATGATCTCGTCCACCAGGCCGAGCTCGACCGCCCGCGGCAGCCCACCGGCGAGGATCTTGTGCTCCTCGGCCAGCTCCTGGGTCAACGTCAGCCGCTGGTCCTCCGGGACGGCCGCGAGCTTCCTGCGGTGCAGGATGCCGACGGCCGCCTCCGCGCCCATGACGGCCACCTCCGCGCCGTCCCAGGCGTAGACGGCGGTCGCGCCGAGCGACCGCGAGTTCATAGCGATGTAGGCGCCACCGAACGCCTTGCGCGTCACGACCGTCACCCGCGGGACGACAGCTTCGGCGAACGCGTGCAGCAGCTTGGCGCCGCGGCGGACGACGCCGTCCCACTCCTGGTCGACACCGGGCAGGTAGCCGGGCACGTCGACCAGGACGACCATCGGGATGCCGTAGGCGTCGCACATCCGGACGAAGCGCGCGCCCTTCTCCGCCGACGCCGAGTCGAGGCAGCCGCCGAGCCGCAGCGGGTTGTTGGCGAGCACGCCGACCGTGCGCCCGGCGATCCGGCCCAGCGTCGTCGTCAGGTTGGGCGCCCAGCCGGCGTGCAGCTCGACCGCGCTGCCCTGGTCGAGCAGCCGCGCGACGACCGGCTTCACGTCGTACGCCCGCTTGCGCGACTCCGGCAGCAGCGCCGGGAGCTCCGGGTCGGCTGCGGACCAGTCGCCGCGGAACGAGCCCTGGTCGCCGAGCAGCGCCGCGACCTCCCGGCAGCGCAGCAGCGCGTCGGCCTCGGTGTCGGACACGATGTGCACGACGCCGGAACGGCGGCCGTGCGGCCCGGGGCCGCCGAGCATCTCGGCGGTCACCGACTCACCGGTCACCGACTTCACGACGTCGGGTCCGGTCACGAAGACCCGCGCCGCCGGGCCCATGATCACGACGTCGGTCAGCGCCGGCCCGTAGGCGGCGCCGCCCGCGCACGGGCCGAGCACCACGGAGATCTGCGGCACCTTGCCCGACGCCCGGGACATCGCGGCGAACACCTTGCCGACCCCGTCCAAGCCCCAGACGCCCTCCTGCAGGCGCGCTCCGCCGGAGTGCCACAGCCCGATCACCGGGATGTCGGCACGGACGGCCTCGGCGATCGCGTCGCAGACCAGCTCGCAGCCCTCGGCCCCGAGCGCCCCGCCCATGATCGCCGGGTCGGTGGCGTAGACGGCGACCGCGGTGCCCTCGATGGTGCCGGTGCCCCAGATCATCGCGCCCTGCTCACTGACCAGCTGGAAGCTGTCGGCGTCGAGCAGGTTGCCGACCCGCACGTGCGGGCTCGTGGGCGGCAGCGCCACCTGCGGCGGTAGCTCGACCGGCGGGGTCACCGTCGTGGGCGTCGTGGTCAGGGTCATCTGGGCAGCTCCGTCCTGGGTCGGGCGGTGGTCGGGGGGAAGGTCAGCCGTCGTAGCGGCGGAACGCGAGGGTGATGTTGTGCCCCCCGAAGCCGAACGAGTTGCTGAGCGCAGCGGTGACCGCCACGTCCCGGGCGCCCTCCGGCACGTAGTCGAGGTCGCAGGCCTCGTCGGGCTTGTCGCGGTTGATCGTCGGGTGGATCCGGCCGTCCCGCAGCGACTGCGCCGTGACGACCGCCTCGATCGCGCCGGCCGCGCCGAGCGAGTGCCCCGTCATCGACTTCGTCGAGGAGACGGCGACGTCGCGGGCGTGTCCGCCGAGCGCGATCTTGATCGCGTCGGTCTCCGCCTTGTCACCGGCCGGCGTCGACGTGCCGTGCGCGTTGACGTAGCCGACGTCCTCCGCCGTGAGCCCGCCGTCCTCCATCGCCAGCGTCATCGCGCGGCCGGCACCGGTGCCGGCCGGGTCGGGAGCGGTGATGTGGTAGCCGTCGGACGTGATGCCGGCACCGGCGACCTCGGCGTAGACCTTGGCGCCGCGCGCCTTGGCGTGCTCCGCGGACTCCAGCACCAGGATGCCGGCGCCCTCGGCGAGCACGAACCCGTCGCGATCGGTGTCCCACGGCCGGCTGGCCCGCTCGGGCTCGTCGTTGCGCGTCGACAGCGCCCGCATCTGCGAGAACCCGGCCATCGGCAGCGGGTGGAAGATCGACTCGGTCGACCCGGTGACCACGACGTCGACCCGCCCGGTCCGCAGCAGGTCGAGCGCCATGGCGATCGCCTCCGAGCCGGACGCGCAGGCGCTGACCGGCGTGCGCACGCCGCCGCGCGCACCGAGCTCCAGCCCGATCATCGCGGCCGGGCCGTTGGGCATCATCATCGGCACGGTGAACGGCGAGACCCGCCGGACGCCCTTGTCCTTGTAGACGTCGTACTGGTCCAGCAGCGTGGTGATGCCGCCGATCCCGGTGCCGACGACCGTCGCGAGGCGCTCACGGTCGACGTCCGGCGAACCGGCGTCCGCCCACGCCTCCCGGAACGCGAGCAGCGCGAGCCGCTGGGAGCGGTCGAGGTTGCGCGCCTCGATCCGGTCCAGCCGCTCGCCCGGGTCGGTGAGCGCCATGGCGCCGATCTTGACCGGCAGGTCCTCGAGCCAGTCGAAGTCGAGCCGCCGGACGCCGGAGCGCCCGGCGAGCAGCGCTTCCCACGTCGACTGTGCGTCGTCCCCCACCGGGGTCACGGCGCCGACCCCGGTGACCAGGACGCGAATGTCCTGGCCCGCGGTCATGCCGGGACACCTGCCGACTTGATGAAGTCGATCGCGTCCTGGACCGTCTTCAGCTTGGCCAGCGCCTCGTCCGGGATCTTGACGCCGAAGCGCTCCTCGGCGGCCACGGCCACCTCGACCATGGACAGCGAGTCGATGTCGAGGTCGTCGGTGAAGCTGGCCTCAGGGACGACCGACGAGGCCGGGCGACCGGTGATCTCGTTGATGATCTCGGCCAGGCCGGTGAGGATGTCCTGGTCGCTCATAAGGTGTTCTCCTTCTGCTGAAAGGGTTTCGGGCGCTGACGAGCTGTCAGCAGCCCATGGCCAGGCCGCCGTCGACGGCCAGGGTCGAACCGGTGATGTACGACGCGGAGTCGCTCGCGAGGAACGCGACCGCTGCGGCCACCTCGTCCGCCCGGCCGCGACGTCCGGCCGGGATGCTCTTCTCGAGGTCCTTGACGCCCTCGGCCGCGCCCTCGCCGGCGAGACCGCCCTCGAGCACCCCGGGTGCGACGACGTTGACGGTGATGCCGCGTCCAGCGACCTCCCGGGCGAGGGCCCGGGCCAGCCCGCCGAGGCCCGCCTTCGCGGCGGAGTAGTTGGCCTGGCCGGCGTTACCGAGCAGCCCGGCGACCGAGCCGACGAAGACCACCCGGCCGCGGCGGGCGCGGAGCATCGTGCGCAGCGCGGCGCGCGCCGTACGGAAGCTTGCCGACAGGTTGGCGTCGATGACCTCCTCGAAGGCCTCGTCGCTCATCATCAGCGAGATGCCGTCACGGGTGACGCCGGCGTTGGCCACGAGGACGTCGGGCCCGGTCGGGCAGGCCTTCACCAGCGCGGTCGCGGCGTCCTTGTCCCGCAGGTCTGCCTGTACGGCGGACGCCGTGGCGCCGCGCTCCTCGGCCGCCGCGACGGCCTTGTCGGCTCCGGCGCGGTCGCTGTTGTAGTGGCAGACGACGTGCGTGCCGGGCTCTGCGAGGGCGGCGACGATCGCCTGCCCGAGATAGCCGGACGCGCCGGTGACGAGCACCGTGCGGGCCGGCTGTTCCGCGGCGAACGGGTTGTCGGTGCCGGTCGCGTCGTCGACGGGTCGGCCGGTCATGGGGCGATCACCACCTGGGCTGCGTAGGCGAGACCCGCGCCGAAGCCGAACAGCAGGACCGGCTCGCCGGAGGGCAGCCGTCCCTCGTCCTGCAGCGCTGCCAGGGCGAGCGGGATCGATGCGGCGGACGTGTTGCCGGTCGTGACGACGTTGCGCGCGACCTTGTCGGGGTCGATGCCGAGCGCGCGGCCGAGCGACTCGATGATCCGCAGGTTGGCCTGGTGGGGCACGAACGCCGCGAGGTCGGCGACGGCGACGCCGGCCGCGTCGCACGCCTCGCGCGCGACGTGCTTGAGCTCGGCGGTCGCCCAGCGGTAGACGGCCTGGCCCTCCATCTTCATGAACGGCTCGCCGTCGGGGATCTCGATGGCCGACGCCCGGCTGCCGTCCGCACCCCAGACGACCGGGCCGACGCCGTTGACCTGGCTGGGTCCGACGACGGCCGCGCCGGCGCCGTCGGCGAAGATCACGCAGGTGCCACGGTCGGTCCAGTCGATGAACGGCCGGCTGAACAGCTCCGACCCGGCGACGACGACGTAGCGGGCCGAGCCGGCGCGGATCGCGTCGGCCGCCTGGGCGAGGCCGTAGGAGAAGCTGGCGCACGCGGCGTTGATGTCGAGCGCACCGGCCCGCACAGCGCCGATGTCGGTGGCGACGCGCGGCGCACCGGCCGGGATCGGCACGGGCAGCGTGCAGGAGCCGACCAGGACCAGGTCGATCGCGGTCGGGTCGATGCCGCTCGCCGCGACGGCCTTGGCGGACGCGGCCGCGGCCATCGACACGACGCTCTCGTCGGCGGCGGCGATGTGCCGCGACTCGATGCCGACCCGCTGCCGGATCCACTCGTCGTTGGTCTCGACGAGCGTCTCGAGCTCGAAGTTGTCCATCACCCGGGCGGGCAGGTAGCCGCCGACCCCGAGGATCTGCGCGCCCGGGGAGCCGGGGCGGGTCGCGAGCCCGGTCACGAGGTCGAGCCGGCGGGGTGCAGCCTGGCCAGCGGCTGCCCCGGCTTGACCCGGTCGCCGTCGTGCGCGAGCCACTCGACGAGGCGGCCGCCGTACGGCGCCACGACCTCCACGTCGCCGCGGCGGCCGGTCACCCGGCCGAGCACCATGCCAGCGTCGAGGTCGACCTCGACGTCGTCGCTGGTCGAGGCGAACGTGCCGCCCGCGGGGGCCAGGATCAGCCGCCACGGCGGAGCGGTCGCCGTGCCGAGCCGGGCCTGGCTGTCCTCCTCGATCAGCGCGCGCGCCGTCCCGAGGTCGGCCGGGGTCTTCAGCGCGACGGTGCGGATGGTGTCCTTGTACGCCCGGTTGAACAGCCCGCTCAGCGTGCCGGCCGGCGCGAGCTCGATGACCGCGCTGACGCCGGCGTGGGACAGCGTCTCCATGCAGGAGTCCCAGCGCACCGGCGCGGCGACCTGCTCGACAAGTCGGCGGACCAGGTCGTCGCCGTGGGTGACGACCGAGCCGTCGGCGTTGGACAGCATCGGCACGTGCGCGTCGTGGCGCGGGACGGACGGCGCGAGCGCGGCCAGCCGCTGCTGCGCGGACGCCATGTAGTGGGTGTGGAAGGCGCCGGCGACCTTGAGCGGGACGACCCGCGCGCTGCCGGCGAGCGCGTCGGCGAGCCCGGCCAGCGCGTCGAGCGCGCCGGCGGCGACGATCTGCCCGCCGCCGTTGAGGTTGGCGGCGGTGAGACCCGCCTCCTCGATCGCCTTGACCACGACGTCCTGCTCGCCGCCGATGACCGCCGACATGCCGGTCGGGGTCACCGCGGCGGCCTCGGCCATCGCCCGGCCGCGCTCGCGGACGACGACGAGGGCGGCCTCCTCGCTGATCATCCCGGAGAGCGCAGCGGCGGTGAGCTCGCCGACGCTGTGGCCGGCGTAGTAGCGGGGGCGCTCCGCGCGGGTGAGCAGCGCGTGCGCGGCGGCGAGGCCGGCACCGACGAGCAGCGGCTGGGCGACCGCGGTGTCGCGGATCTCGTCGGCGGTGCCGGTCGTCCCGAGCGCGACCAGGTCGAGGCCGACCACCTCGGAGTACCAGGCGAGCCGCTCGGGAACGCCGGGCACCTCGAGCCACGGGGAGAGGAAACCTGGGGTCTGTGCACCCTGTCCGGGCGCGACTATGGCGAGCACCTCTCCACCCTGGCGGTTGCCCGGGGCGGTTGGCATCGACTTCCTTGACGAAGTATGTCCGGTTGAGTTGTCGAGACCCGACAAGTAACCCGCACCGCCGTGACGGGTCCGGCGCCGGCCGGCGGCCGCCGCGTGGCGGTGCGGCTCAGCCGGCGATCCGGCCGAGCGTCAGCGCGATCTGCACGGTGAAGGCCCCGCGGGCGTGGAAAATGTCCGCTCCGCACACCTCCGCCGCGCGGCGCAGCCGGTAGCGGACGGTGTTGGGGTGCAGGTACAGCGCCCGGGCGGTCGCCTCGATCGACCCGCCGGCGGCCAGGAACGCCGTGACTGTCTCCAGCAGCGCGGGTCCGGACTCGGCCAGCGGGTTGTAGACATGTTCCAGAAGCTGCGCTGCGGCCGCGACGTCCCCGTCGAGCGCTCGCTCGGGGAGCAGGTCGTCCGCGTGGACCGGCCGCGGGGCCTGCGGCCAGCCCGGCGCGACCCGCAGGCCGGTCAGCGCGGCCTGCGCCGACTCGTTGGCGTCGGACAGCTCGCGGACCGTGGGCCCGATGACGATCGGGCCCTTGCCGAAGACCGGCGCCAGCTCGGCCGCGCACGCGGTGAGGTCACCCCGACCGCCCAGGACGACGACGAGCCGGTCACCGTGCAGCCCGGCCAGCGCATCGACGCCGACGTGCCTGGCCCGCCGCTCCAGCTCGTCCAGCACCGGCTCGGGGTCGCCGTCCGGTGCCGGTCCGGCGACCACCGCGAC
This sequence comes from Mycobacteriales bacterium, assembly GCA_035645255.1. Taxonomy (GTDB): domain Bacteria; phylum Actinomycetota; class Actinomycetes; order BP-191; family BP-191; genus DASQMY01. The sequence continues at coordinate 1,176 of DASQMY010000103.1, read as the reverse complement.
CCGGTCCGGAGTACCCCAGCCCAGGGCGGCGGCCCGACCCTGCAGCGACTCGGCGGCGTCGCCGCGCAGCAGGGCGTCGACGAGCAGCGCGCGCAGCCGGGCATGCCAGGCGCCGCGCTCCTCGGCGGCCCGGGCGTAGACGTCGGCGGCGGCGAACGCGACCTCGCGGGAGAACCGCAGCGCCGCCTCGCGCAGCAGTGTCTCTTCGCCGTCCGCCGCGAGCTCGGGGACCGCCGCCTCGACCACGTCGATCGTCAGGCGGACCATCTCCACCGTCTGCTGGAGGGTGATGACGCGGGCGAACTCCCGCGGCGCCGCGCCGAACACCGCGCCGGTCATCTCCACCCGGTGCGTCGGCGTGCGCAGCCAGTGGACGAACGAGCGGATGCCGGCTTGGGCGACCAGACCGACCGTGGAGCGCTGGTCGGCCGGGAGGTCGCGGAACCACGCGAGCTCGTCGTTCATGCGGCGGACGGCGGTCGTCGCGAGTGAGCCGGCCGCCTTCTCCACGCGGCGGGTGCTCTCGAGGCTGCCTGTCGGCCGGGTCGTCACCCGATCAATGTGCCGCTAGCCGGGCCGGACCGCCAGCGCCTGCGCTCCCGGCCTCATGTCGCCCACGACCTCGAGTGAGCCACCGGCCCGCCGCCACACCGCCAGCTGACGGAGCCCGGGGCCCTGGCCGCTCGCGAAGACGGCCGCGGCGTCGTCGGGCGTCCAGCCGACCACCCAGCCGCTCTCGGGGAACTCGCCGTCCTCGATCCGGATGGTCGCGCCGCTCGTCGCGCTGAGGACGTACGCCTGCTGACGGGGTGCGCCACCGTCGTACCCGCCCTCCGCGACGACTGCGGCGATCGCGTCGCTGCGGGCGTTGAACGTGCCGTGGAAGCTGGCTCCGTCCGGTACTCCGAGCTCGAGGACGCTGTCCGCGCCGTCCGGCAGTGAGGTGACGTGCAACGTGCACACCGTCTCGCGGAAGCAGGACGGCCCGATCCAGGCGACTGCCGTCGGCGACGTGGCCGCGGGCTGCACGGAAGGGGGCAGCCGGAGCACCGCCTTGCCGGTCGCCGGGTCCCACAGCGTCAGCCGCGCGGGTTCGGTGTCGTCGCCGGCGAACAGCAGCAGGTGGTCGCCGGTGACCTGGACGACGTGCGAACCGGGGGGCAGCGTCACCCGGCG
>DASQMY010000102.1:0-4632 GCA_035645255.1 Mycobacteriales bacterium | reverse complement strand
GGCGACGACCGGCTGACGATCGCCAGCTCCGGCGGGCGGCCCACCGCGACGCTGGTGCCGCTCACCCGCGGCGAGTCGGCCGACGACGTCGTCGGCGTGGTCGTCCTGTCCGGTACGGCGCGCGCGGTGCAGGCGACGCAGGAGGAGGTGCTGCGCAACCTGTTCGCGGTCACCGTCGCGGTCGGCGTACTGGTGGGCCTGCTCTCGCTGCTGCTCGGACGGCGCATCGTCGACCCGATCCGCAGGCTGACTGCCGCGGCGTCCCGCGTCCGCCGCGGCGACCTCACCGCGTCGGCCCAGGTTACGAGCCGGGACGAGGTGGGCGCGCTGTCGCGCGCGTTCGACGCGATGACCTCGTCGCTGATCAGCAGCAACGCTGACCTGCGTGCGGCGGCCGAGGTGGAGTCGGCGGTCCGCGCGCGGCTGGAGACCGTGCTGGACTCGATGGCCGACGGCCTGATCACCGCCGACGAGCGCGGGCTGGTGACGTCGGTCAACCCGCTCGGGGTCGCCCTCACCGGCGTGCTCGACAGCGACGCCGTCGGCCGCCCGCTGCACGAGGTGCTGGTCGGGACCGACGGTTCCGGCGACCCGCTGGTCGCCGACGGGGTCCCGCGTACGGCCACCGGCGTGCTCGAGCAGCCCGGCGGCGGACGGGTGCCGGTCGCCGTCGCTGCGACACCGCTGGTCGACGGACGCGGCTGGGCCGTGGTGCTGCGGGACATCACCCGCGACCGGCAGGTCGAGCGGATGAAGACCAATTTCCTGTCCAACGTCAGCCACGAGCTGCGGACGCCGCTCACGCCGATCAAGGGCTACGCCGAGCTGCTGCGGCGGCGCAGCCTGCCGCGGGAGAAGTCCGACCAGTACGCCGCGATCATCCTCGAGGCGACCGACCGGCTGGAGCGGGTGGTCGACCTGCTGGTCGCGGTCGCGGCGCTGGAGGCCGGCCGGGTCAGCCCGCAGGTCACGAGGGTGGACCCGGTCGAGTTCATCCGACGACGGCTCGACACGTGGTGCGAGCGCGCGCCCGGGCACCGGTTCGTCCACGAGGTCGGCCCCGACACGCCCGACGTGCACATCGACGCGAGCTGGGTCGGCCGGGCGGTCGACGAGCTCCTCGGCAACGCGGTGAAGTACTCCGACCCGGGCAGCACGGTGACGGTCTCGGCGCGCCCGGCGGGGGATGGCTTCGTGCGGCTGCGCGTCCGCGACGCCGGCCGCGGGATCGACGCGGCCCGCCGCGACGCCCTGTTCGCCGACTTCGAGCAGGGCGACGGCTCGGCGACCCGCCAGGTCGGCGGGCTCGGACTGGGGCTGGCGTTCGTCCGGCGGGTAGCCGACGAGTTCGACCTCGCGCTGCACGTCGAGTCGGTCGACGGCGCCGGCTCGACGTTCGCGCTCGACCTGCCAGCGGCCGGCCGCTGACGGTACGGGGTCGGCACTTTGGTACGTTGCCAGACGTTCGATCATCGGTCGCAGATCCTCCGCTCGGCCGACTGCTCCCGCCACCCCTTGGAGTCCCTGCGTGGCTGTCCGGTCGCCGTCCACGCGCCGACGTTCGGTCATCGCCCCGATCGCCGGCGTCCTGGCGGTGCTGCTCATCCTGCTGGCGGTCGTCGCCGGTCAGGTGACGGACCTGCTGTGGTTCCGCCAGCTCGGCAGCGCGAGCGGCGCGCCGTTCTCCCGGGTCTACTCCACCGTGCTGACGACCAAGCTGCTGCTGTTCCTGGCGTACGGAGCGGTGATGGCGGCCATCCTCGGCGTCAACGTCTGGGCCGCCTACCGGCTGCGGCCGCCGTTCCGGCCCAACTCGCTCGAGCAGCAGAACCTCGACCGCTACCGGCTGGTCATCGAGCCGCACTCCCGGCTGATCTTCGTCGGTCTGCTCGCGCTGTTCGCGCTCATCGCGGGCTCCGGCGGCGCGGGCCACTGGGAGACCTGGCAGCTGTGGCTGAACAAGGTGCCGTTCGGCGTCGAGGACCAGCAGTTCGGCAAGGACATCTCGTACTTCGCTTTCGACTACCCGCTCTACCGGCTGGTCGTCGGCTTCGTCTTCGGCGCGTTCGTGTTCGCGACGATGCTGTCTGCCGGCGTCCACTACCTCTTCGGCGGGATCCGGCTGCAGACGCCCGGGGACAAGGTTGCACCGGCTGCGCGCGCGCACCTGTCGGTGCTGCTCGGCATCCTGGCCCTGCTCAAGGCCGTCATGTACTACCTCGACCGCTACGGGCTGGCGTTCTCGTCGAGCGGCTCGGTCACCGGCGCGTCGTACACCGACGTGACCGCTCGGCTGCCGGCGCTGACGGTGCTCGTCTTCGCCGCGGCCGTCTGCTCGGTGCTCTTCTTCGCCAACCTGCGGTCCCGCGGCTGGCTCCTCCCGGGTGTCGCGGTCGCCCTGCTGCTGCTGATGAGCATCGTCGCCGGCTTCGCGTATCCGCAGTTCGTGCAGCAGGTGCGGGTCAAGCCGAACGAGCTGCGCTACGAGCGGGAGTACATCGGGCGCAACATCGACGCGACGCGACTGGCCTACGGGCTGGCCGAGGTGAAGAAGGAGAAGTACTCGGGGACCGAGCCGCTGACGTCGGCGGAGATCTCCGACGAGGACGAGGGTGCCGGCGGCGCCCGCCTGCTCGACCCCAACCTGCTGACGCCGACGTTCGAGCAGCTCCGCCAGCAGCGCAACTACTACGGGTTCTCCGACGGACTCGACATCGACCGCTACGCCGGCAAGGACTACGTCGTCGGCGTACGCGAGATCGACCAGGACGACCTCGCGTCGAACGAGCGCAACTGGCTGCGCGAGCGGCTGATCTACACCCACGGGTTCGGCATGGTCGCCGCGGCGGCCGACCAGGCGACCGCTGAGGGGCAGCCGGTCTTCGAGTCGGAGGCGGACGGCCAGTTCCGGGTCGAGGAGCCCCGGATCTACTTCGGCGAGCTCGCCCCCGACTACTCAGTCGTCGGCGACCCTGGCACGCAGGAGGTCAACCGGCCGGCCGAGGGCGGCGGCGAGCAGGCGGCGGAGACCTACGACGGCAAGGGCGGCGTCAGCCTGCAGGGCATCAACCGCCTGCTGTACGCCGTCCGGTTCCGCGAGGCCAACCTGCTCATCTCGAGTGCCGTCACCGGGCGGTCGCAGATCATGTACATCCGCGACCCCCGTGATCGGGTCGCCAAGGTCGCGCCGTTCCTCGAGCTGGACCGCGACCCGTACCCGGCCATCGTCGACGGCCGAATCACCTGGATCGTCGACGGCTACACGACCAGCGCCGGCTACCCCTACGCGCAGCGGACCAGCTTCGGCCGCGCCACCGAGGACACCACGGCAGCTGCCCGGCGGGCCGCGGCGGACAGCCGGGTGAACTACATCCGCAACTCGGTGAAGGCGACCGTCGACGCGTTCGACGGCACCGTGACGCTGTACGCGTGGGACGAGCAGGACCCGATCCTCAAGGCGTGGCGCAAGGTCTTCCCCGGGATCGTGAAGGACAAGTCGCAGATCAAGCCGGCGCTGCGCGAGCACCTGCGCTACCCGGAGGACCTGTTCAAGGTCCAGCGCGACCTGGTCCGCCGATACCACGTCGAGGACCCCGACACGTTCTTCAGCCAGCGCGACGTGTGGGCGGTCCCGGACGACCCGACCGCGGCGAGCCGGGGCGTCGCAGCCGGCGCGCAGCCGCCGTACTACCAGCTGGTCCGCCTGCCGGGACAGGACAAGCCGACGTTCAACCTGACCTCCGCGCTCACGCCGCGCGGCGAGAATGTGAAGACGATGGCGGGCTACCTCTACGCCTCGTCGGACGGCGACGACTACGGCAAGCTCCGGCTGCTCGAGCTCCCCAAGGAGACCCAGGTCCAGGGACCGCCGCAGGTGGCCAACCAGTTCCAGACGTTCCCCGAGGCCCGCCAGGAGCTCTCGCTGCTCGACCAGACGGGGTCCAAGCTGGTCTACGGCAACCTGCTGACCATCCCGGTCAAGGGCTCGGTCGTGCATGTGCAGCCGATCTACGCCAGGGCCGAGAGCGGGGCGAGCTTCCCGTTGCTGCAGCGGGTCTTCGTCAGCTATCTCGGCCGGATCGGCTATGCGCCCACGCTGGCGGCCGCGCTCACCGAGGCGCTCACCGCGGCGCCCGCGCCGACGACGCCTGGCGCGACCCCCACGCCCGGCGCCACACCATCGCCGGGCGCCACGGCGACGCCGGCGCCGTCGCCCACGGCCGCGCCGACCCCTGCCGCGACGCCGCCGGCGGACGACTCGCTGGCGAAGGCCGTCGCCGACGCGGTCTCGGCGCAGCAGGCCGCGGAGGCGGCGCTGGCGAAGAGCCCGCCGGACTGGACGGCGTATGGCCAGGCGCAGGAACGCCTCAAGGCCGCGCTCCTGCGCGTGCAGTCACAGAGCGGAACGGCGACCGGCGGGACTCCGACGCCCTCGTCCGTGCCCGCCGGCTGACGTGCCCGTTTGCTGCTCGGCGCCGTTCCGGCGTACAGTTGCTGCACCGACGCGGGGTGGAGCAGCTCGGTAGCTCGCTGGGCTCATAACCCAGAGGTCGCAGGTTCAAATCCTGCCCCCGCTACCAAAGAAGTGCAGGTCAAGGGCATGATCACCGATCTTGGTGGTCGTGCCCTTGA
>DASQMY010000101.1:0-3959 GCA_035645255.1 Mycobacteriales bacterium | reverse complement strand
CTGCTGGCCGGCATCGCGCCGAGGCCGATGGTCACGCTCAACCGGATCGTCGCGGTGGCGATGGTCGACGGGCCCGCCCGCGCGCTGGCGCAGCTCGACGCGGTCGAGGCCGACCCCGCGCTGGCCGGCCACCACCGCGTGCACGCCGTGCGCGCTCACCTGCTCGAGCTGGCCGGCGACACCGTGACGGCCCGCGTGCACTACGAGCGCGCGGCCCACGGGACGCTGAGCGTCCCCGAGCGCGGCTACCTGCTCGCCCGGGCCGGCCTGGCCTCCGACGCGGGCACGGATCCCGCGTGACGATGCTCGGTCGCGTCGCGACTCGCGACGACCTCCCCGGCCTGGCGCCATTGATCGACGCGGCGATCGGGCAGCTGCAGCAGGGGTTCCTCGACGACGCGCAGATCGCCGCGAGCCGCGCGGTGATGGGCGTCGACACGCAGCTCGTCGACGACGGCACGTACTTCGTCGTCGAGGTCGACGGCGTGGTCGCCGGGTGCGGCGGGTGGAGCAGGCGGGCGACCCTGTACGGCGGTGACCACTCGGGTGGCCGGGACGCGGCGCTGCTCGACCCCGCGACGCAGCCGGCCCGGGTGCGCGCGATGTACACGCACCCGTCGTTCGCGCGGCGCGGTGTCGGCCGGCTGATTCTCGCAATGAGCGAGCAGGCGGCGTCCGCCGAGGGGTTCACCGAGCTCGAGCTCATGTCAACGCTGGCCGGCCGGCCGCTGTACGAGTCGGCCGGCTTCCGCGTCGTCGCGGAGACTGAGGACGCGAGCGGCGGCGTACCCGTGCCGTTGCTGAAGATGCACAAGCGCATCGGGTAGCGGCCTACGTCCTCGACGCCGCCCACTCCTGCCTGGTGATCGCGTACTCGACGTCTCCGTGCTGGTCACCGTCGATGCGGACCGGCCAGTCGGCGCGAAACGTGCGGATCAGCCGCATGCCAGCCTTCTCCATCACGCGCCGCGAGCCGGTGTTGACGGTCATCGTCGTCGCGAACACCCGCTCCGCGCCGAGCTCACGGAAAGCCTTGTCGATCAGGGCGATCGTCCCCTCCGTGGCGTAGCCCTGGCCCCACGCCGCGGTGCGCATCCGGTAGCCGACCTCGGGGTCGTCGACGTCCTCGCCGGGGGGCGGACGCAGGTGGAACCAGCCGAGGAACTCGCCGGTCGTTCGGTCCTCGGCCGCCCAGAACCCCCACGCCGACCCGCGCTCGTAGTAGGCGAGCCAGTTCGGCAGGACCTCGCCCTCGATCTCCTCGCGCGAGGTGGGCACGCCGTTGTTGATGTAGCGCATGACGCCCGGGTCGGCGTCGAGGGCGACGAGGTTGTCCACGTCGTCCGGACGGAAGTCGCGCAGCACCAGCCGGTCGGTCTCGAGGTAGGCCATGCGGTGAATCATGCATGTTCCGCCGAGCCCGCGTGGCAGGCTCGGCGTGCACCGCTAGTTGATCATCTCGCCGGATCCAGTCGTGCCGCGGGCGCGGCGACGGGCCGCGACCGGCCTCACCCGGCTACCAGGCGAAGTCCTCCGGCGACGTCTTGTGGCCGGGGAAGATCTCCTCGAGCCGGGCGAGCGCCTTCTCGTCGAGGTCGATCTCGAGCGCCCGCAGCGAGCCGTCGAGCTGCTCCTGCGTACGCGGCCCGATGATCGGCGCGGTGACGGCCGGCTGGGCCAGCAGCCACGCGATGCCGACGTCGGCCGGCTGCTCCCCGAGCTCCTCGCAGAACGCCTCGTAGGCCTCGATCGACTCGCGCTTCTCCTCGAGCGAGTCCTTCGCGCGGCCTTCGAGCCGCCGCTTGCCCTCACGCTCCTTGCGCAGCACGCCGCCGAGCAGGCCGCCCTGCAGCGGGCTCCACGGGATGACGCCGAGCCCGTAGTCCTGGCAGGCCGGCAGCACCTCGCGCTCGACGTCGCGGACGATCAGGTTGTAGATGCACTGCTCGCTGGTCAGCCCGAGGAAGTGCCTGGCCTGCGCGCGCTCCTGCGCCTGGGTGATGTGCCAGCCGGCGAAGTTGCTGCTCCCGGCGTACAGGATCTTGCCCTGCATGCGCAGGACGTCCATGGCCTCCCAGATCTCCTCCCACGGCGTCGCCCGGTCGACGTGGTGCATCTGGTAGAGGTCGATGTAGTCCGTCTGCAGCCGGCGCAGCGACTCGTCGCACGCGCGCCGGATGTTGCGCGCCGACAGGAACGTGTCGTTGGGCCAGTCGCTCATGCCGCCGTAGAGCTTGGTCGCGATGACGACCTTGTCGCGCCGGTCGCCGCCCTGCGCGAACCACCGGCCGATGATCTGCTCCGTCCAGCCCTCGCCCTTCTTCCAGCCGTAGACGTTGGCGGTGTCGAAGAAGTTGATGCCGTGCTCGAGCGCCCGGTCCATCAGCGCGTGACTGTCCTCCTCGGTGGTCTGCGGGCCGAAGTTCATCGTGCCGAGGCAGAGCCGGCTGACCTGAAGACCACTGCGGCCGAGGTGCGTGTACTCCACTGGTGCTCCTGTCCGTGCGGGTGTGTTGCGCTCTCGTCGAACCCTATGCAGTGCGCCGGGTACGCCGCGCGCTGGGATCCGGGTCCGGACATTCCGCCGATCCCGCTGATAACGCTGCCGCTCCGGCGTACGGTGACCCGACCGGCGTTGTGCCGAGCGCCGGAGGGGAGATGCAGTGACGACGTACGACGTGCCGTCCGCCTACCCCGCGGAAGTCGTCGACGTAGGTGCGCTGCTCGTCGACGCGAGCCCGTCGGGTCTGGCGGCGCACAGCACGGGCGCCACGCGGCTGCTGCAGGAGGCGGACGTCGCGATGTACCGCGCGAAGGAGGCCGGCCGCGGCCGCGTCGAGATCTTCGACGAGCGGCTCCGCGTCGCCGTCGTCGAGCGGCTCGAGCTGGAGAACGCGCTGCACCGCGCGGCCGCCGCGGGCGACTTCACCATGCACTACCAGCCGATCGTGCGGATGACGACCGGCGAGGTCGTCGGCGTCGATGCGCTGATCAGGTGGCAGCGCGGGCCGGTCATCGCGCCGCCGTTGACGTTCATCAAGGTCGCCGAGGACGTCGGGCTGGTCGGCCAGCTCGGCCGCTTCGCGCTGGATGCGGCGTGCGAGCAGCTCGGTGCGTGGCGGTCGTCGGGTGCGGTCGACGAGGACTTCTTCGTGACGGTCAACCTGTCGGCGTGCAGCTGTCCGACCCCGAGCCCGTCGCGACGGTCCGCGCCGCGACCGAGGCGGCCGGCGTACCGCCGGGGCGGTTGACCCTGGAGATCACCGAGACGGCGCCGATGGCCGACGCCGACTAGGCGCTCGCTGTCCTGACCGGGCTGCGGGAGCTCGGCGTGCACATCGCGGTCGACGACTCCGGTACGGGCTATTCGTCGCTTGAGCTACCTGAACCGGCTGCCGGTCGACAGGCTGAAGACCGACCGGTCGTTCGTCGACGGCGTCGACGTCGACTCCGACGACCGCGCGATCGTTCAAGCTCGAGGTGGTGGCCGAAGGCGTCGAGAACAACGCGCAGCGGGACCGGCTGATCGAGCTGGGCTGCGACCTCGCGCAGCGCTGACTCTTCGCGCGCCCGGCGACCGCCGATCGCCTCGCGCTCTCCCCGCCGCCCGAATAGCGCCGGCCCGGTCCGCGGCGCAACCTTTCTTCGTCACCGGTGTGATGGCACCGTTCAGGTAAGAGAGGTGTCCGCCGCGCTAGGAGAGGGCGGACACCACGTGGTCGATGCAGGCGGTCAGCGCGCGTACGTCGGCGGGGTCCACGGCGGGGTACATGCCGATCCGCAGCTGGTTGCGCCCCAGCTTGCGGTAGGGCTCGGTGTCGAGGATCCCGTTGGCCCGCAAGGTATTCGCGATCTCAGCCGCGTCGACCGACGCGTCGAAGTCGATCGTGCCGACGACGAGTGAGCGCAGCGCCGGGTCCTTGACGAACGGCTCGGCGTACGCCGACGCCTCGGCCCAG
>DASQMY010000100.1:0-6608 GCA_035645255.1 Mycobacteriales bacterium | reverse complement strand
GCTCGAGGCGACCGGTCCGCCGCGGCGTGCCGATGATGATTACCAGCAGCACCAGCAGGAGCACCAGGAACAGGATCCCGATCGGCAGCCGCACGGCGCGCCAGACCTGCTCGCCGGTCACCGTCGGCCGCGAGGAGGAGTTGCCGCCCGCGCCATCCGGCGGCGGTGCGCCGTCGGCGAGCGGGTCGGCGCCGGCCGGCCGCGCGGCCCGCAGCTCGCCGGTCGCCTCGTCGGTGGTCGTCACGACGGCCGGACGGCCAGCCGGCCGCTGCGCACCGCGTCGTCGACCTGGGACATGCGTTGGTAGGCCGCCTCGGTGGCCGGCCGGTCGCCGTACCAGATGGCGTTGAAGATGTCGGCGGCCGTGCGCATGTCGGCCGCGATGCCGGGCACCGAGTCGCCGGCCTCCGCCGCGATCTCGCCGGCCGTGCGGCCCGCCCGCGGATCGAGCACACCGTGCTCTTCCAGCTCGCGGATGACGGCCCGGAAGCGCGACCGGACCGCCTCGCGCCACTCGCCGCGGGCCGCGAACGCGGTCGCCTCGGCCCGGTAGTCGGCGGCGCTCATCCGGTGAACCCCGCGCCGGCGGTCGCCGAGGAGGTCCCGTGGGCGGAGCGGTCCGAGGCCGAGCCGGGCGGCCACGAGGAGCAGGACGACCACCGCGACGAGCAGCACCGCGCCGAGCCCGCTGCTGCCCGGCGCGCCGGAGACGAGCTCGAACACCTCACCGACGCGCTCGGCGATCCACCCGAAGACGCGGTCGACGATGGCGGAGTCGTCGCGGTAGATGCCCTTGCCCAGCTCGCGTCTTGCCTCCTCGCGAGCGCCGTCGCGGGTCAGCTCCTGCGCGGGCTGGGCGAGCACCGAGAGTGCCGACAGGGTGCCCGCGGCGCCGCGGCCGCGCCGCCGTACGCTGTCCGCACACGCCCACCGCGCAGGTGTGCAGCGGGACGTGCCGGCTGCCTCGGACACGTTCCTCCTCGCACGGGTGACGCTGCGGCGCCGCCATCGTGCCATGTGGCTGCAGCCGCCGGGCGCGCGGACGACGAAGGGAGCGGGTGAGTGGCGGTCGCGACCGTGTGCTGGACGGCCGGTGCCGTCGTGCTGCTCGACCAGACGAAGCTCCCCGACGAGGAGACCGAGCTGGTCTGCCGCGACGTGGCGGCTCTCGTCGACGCGATCAAGCGTCTCGCCGTGCGCGGCGCGCCGGCGCTCGGCGTCGCGGGCGCGTACGGCGTCGCCCTCGGCGCGAGCCGGCACGACGACCCGCTGACCGGTGCTCGGGACGCCGCCGCCGAGCTGTCGGTGGCGCGCCCGACGGCGGTCAACCTGGCGTGGGGTGTGCGGGCGGCGCTCACCGCCGCGGAGGTCGCCGCCGAGGCCGGTCGTGACGTCGCGGTCGCCGCGCTGGCTGCGGCCCGCGGCATAGCGGAGCAGGACGCCGCCGCCAGCGACGCGATGGCCGCGCACGGGCTGCCGCTCGTGCCGGCCGGCGCGCGGGTGCTGACCCACTGCAACACCGGCGCGCTGGTGTCGGCCGGCGGCGGTACGGCGTTCGGGCTGGTCGCCGCTGCGCACCGGGCCGGCATCCTGCGTCACCTGTGGGTGGACGAGACCCGGCCGCTGCTGCAGGGCGCGCGGCTCACCGCCTGGGAGGCCAGGCGGGCCGGCATACCGCACAGCCTGCTCCCCGACGGCGCCGCCGGGTCGCTGTTCGCCCGCGGTGAGGTGGAGCTCGTCGTCATCGGCGCCGACCGGATCTGCGCCGACGGCAGCGTCGTCAACAAGATCGGCAGCTACTCGCTGGCCGTCCTCGCCGAGGCCCACGGCGTCCCGTTCATCGTCGTCGCGCCCACGTCGACGATCGACCTGGCGACCGCGTCCGGCGACGACGTGGAGATCGAGCACCGCGCGGGCGAGGAGGTGACGTCGTACGCCGGCCGTGCCGTCGCGCCGGCGGGAACCATCGCGTACAACCCGGCGTTCGACGTGACGCCACCGCGACTCGTCACGGCCGTGGTGACGGAGACCGGGGTTGCCAGGCCGGTCGACGCAGCTCGGATCGCTGCGCTCGTCGCCTCCTCCTGACGGGCGCTGCGGCTGGAACCACATCGTGATCCGGACGCGACAGCCCCGACACCGGCGGTGATCACCGTGTGACACAGGGATGCATCCCGCCGCGGCAGAAGGGCAACTGACATGTTCCCCACCCAGACAAACTGCGAACAGGCACAATGGCCGCATGACCTGCGGAGTCTCCCTGCACAAGCGCATTCGCCGGACGCGTTCTTGAAGGGCCGGGTGCTCGTCGTCGACGACGACCCGGCGCTCGCCGAGATGCTCGGCATCGTGCTGCGCGGTGAGGGCTTCGAGCCTTCGTTCGTCGCCGACGGCGACAAGGCGCTCGCGGCGTTCCGCGACAGCAAGCCCGACGTCGTGCTGCTCGACCTGATGCTGCCCAACAAGGACGGGCTCGAGGTCTGCCGGCAGATCCGCGCCGAGTCTGGCGTACCCATCGTGATGCTGACCGCCAAGAGCGACACCGTCGACGTCGTCCTCGGCCTGGAGAGCGGCGCGGACGACTACATCGTCAAGCCGTTCAAGCCCAAGGAGCTCGTCGCGCGGGTGCGCGCGCGGATGCGGCGCAACGACGACATCGAGCCGGAGAGCCTGCGGATCGGCGAGGTCGACATCGACGTCGCCGGGCACCGCGTGACGCGCGACGGCCAGGAGATCTCGCTGACGCCACTGGAGTTCGACCTGCTGGTGGCGCTCGCCCGCAAGCCCCGCCAGGTGTTCACCCGCGAGGTGCTGCTCGAGCAGGTGTGGGGCTACCGGCACGCCGCCGACACGCGGCTCGTCAACGTGCACGTGCAGCGGCTGCGCTCCAAGATCGAGCGGGACGCCGAGAAGCCCGAGATCGTCCTCACCGTCCGCGGCGTCGGCTATCGGGCAGGTCCGCCGCAATGACCCAGCAGGCCGTCCGCCTCACGCCGGCCGACGACCTACCGCCGCAGCCGTCGCCGCTGGAGCCCCCGGAGCGGCGACGCGGCTCGTGGCTGCGCCGCAGCCTCCTGGTCCGCGGCCCGCTGCGCTTCTACCGCCGGTGGCGCCGGTCGCTGCAGCTGCGTGTCGTCGTCTCGTCGCTGCTGCTGTCGCTGATCCTGGCCGGCCTGTTCGCGGTCAACCTGCTCGGGCACGTGACCCGAGAGCTCGTCGAGCAGAAGACCGAGGCCGCGACCAAGGTCGCCCGGACCGCGATCCAGGGCGCCAACCGGGAGCTCGGCGCGCTGGACAAGAAGACGACGCGCGACAACATCGCCATCAAGCTCGACGCCGCGGCCACCGGCGCGGTCCGCGCGGGCTCCGGGTACATCTACTCGGTCGTGCTCCGGCCGGCGAAGGGGACGTTCGGCGACTCGTTCCAGGCGCCCGACGCGCTCTACCCAGGCCGTCCCGAGGACATCGTCCCCGAGGGGCTGCGGACGATGGTCGCGACCGACAACGCGCTGGCCTACGCCTACTCCGAGAGCATCGACAACTCCGACAGCCTCGACAACTCCGGGAGCATCGACCCCCGCTCGCGCAGCACCCGGCTGGTCCCCAGCCTGGTCATCGGAGCACCGGTGACGACTCCCGCCGGTCGTTACGAGATGTACCTGATCTTCCCGCTCACCAACGAGGTCGAGACCGTCTCGCTGGTCCGGCGGGCGGTCATCCTCGCCGCCATCGCGCTCGCCCTGCTGATGACCGCGGCCGTCTGGTTGATCACCCGGCAGGTCGTCACACCGGTGCGCCTCGCCGCGCGGGTCGCCGAGCGGTTCGCCGCGGGCGAGTTCGCCGAGCGGATGTCCGTCCGGGGCGAGGACGAGCACGCCCGGCTGGCGCAGACGTTCAACCGCATGGCGGGCAACCTCCAGCAGAAGATCGGCGAGCTCGAGGAGCTCTCGCGCGTCCAGCGCCGGTTCGTCGCCGACGTCTCGCACGAGCTGCGCACCCCGCTGACGACCGTCCGGATGGCGGCCGACATGCTGCACGGCGCGCGGGAGGACTTCCCGCCGGAGATCGCCCGCTCGGCGGAGCTGCTGCAGAAGGAGCTCGACCGCTTCGAGGGGCTGCTCGTCGACCTGCTGGAGATCAGTCGGTACGACGCGGGTGCCGCCGTCCTCGACCCGGAGCTCGTCGACCTGCGCGTCGCCGTACAGCGGGTGGTCGACGCCGTCGCGCCGCTCGCCGAACGGCACGGATCCGAAGTCGTGGTGCGGTCCTTCGGCACCTTGGAGCTGCTCGTCGAGGCCGATCCCCGGCGGCTGCAGCGCATCCTGCGCAACCTGGTCGTCAACGCGGTGGAGCACGGTGAGGGGCGGCCGGTGCAGATCTCGCTCGCCGGCGACGGCGACGCGGTTGCGGTGGTCGTGCGCGACCTGGGGTGCGGCTTCCCGCAGAGCGAGTCGGCGCGCGTGTTCGCCCGGTTCTGGCGCGCCGACCCGTCGCGGGCCCGGCAGACCGGCGGCACCGGCCTCGGGCTGTCGATCGCCCTCGAGGACGCCCGGCTGCACGGCGGCTGGCTGCAGGCGTGGGGGGCGCCGGGTCGCGGTGCGGCGTTCCGGCTGACGCTTCCTCGGCAGGCCGGCGGCCTCGTGCTGTCGTCGCCGCTGCCGCTCGAGCAGTCCGAGGCGATGACGCGTGCCTAGCACCGTGCGCCGGCGCATCGTTGCGCGGGCGGCGACCGCGCTCGGCGCCTGCTGCGCGGTGCTGCTCACCGGGTGCTCCGAGGTGCCCCGCTCGGGCGATGCGCAGCTGATCAACCGGCTGTCCGCCACGGCCGGCACCTCTGACCGCCCGGCGCAGGAGCGCGCCCGGGTGATCCCCGAGCTGCCGGCGGACAACGCCCCGCCCGAGGAGATCGTGCGCGGCTTCCTCGCCGCGCAGGCGGGCGCCTCGGTTGAGGGCCTCAGCACCGCGGGCAAGTACCTGAGGACCGCGTCGGTCTGGGAGCCGGAGGCCGACGAGGACGCCAACGTCTACGCGTTCGTCCTCGACGTCACCGAGCGCCGTCCCGCCAGCAGCGTCGCCGGCGCCGCCGAGACCGTGATCGTCGACGTGACCTTCGACCTGCGCGCCCGCATCACGCCGGACGGCGAGTACGTCCCCGACGTGCGCACCGTCCAGCACACCTACGAGCTGCGCGGCGGGGCGGGGCAGTGGCGGCTGACCGCCGTGCCGACCGGCCTGTGGGTGCTGGTGAGCTCGCTCGACGACGCCTACCGGCGGGTCGAGCCCATGTTCGTAACCGCCGACCAGAAGCGGCTGGTCCGCGACCCGGTCTTCCTGCCGACCCGCAAGGGATCCGACGTCACGGCCATCGTGCAGCGGCTGATGGACGGCCCCACCGACCGGCTCCGGTCCAGCGGGGTCAGCACGGCGTTCCCGGTGGGGACGACGCTGAAGTCCGTCCCGGACATGGACGGCGGCACTCAGGTCGTCAACTTCGGCAGCGAGCTCTGGCGGGCGCAGGCACCGGCCCGCAGCCTGATCGCGGCGCAGCTGGTGTGGACGCTCACCACCGAGGTCGCCGGGATCGAGAAGGTCGACATCCAGATCGACGGTGAGGACTTCATCGTCACCGCCGACGACCGCGGTGGGCCGCACGACCGCGACCGCTGGCCGGGGTACGCGCCCGACGACGGCAGCTCCAACCGGGGGCTCTACTTCGCGCACGACAACAACCTCGTGCACCTGACCACGCCGTCCGACGTGCGCGAGGTGCGCGACATCGGCTCGTCGCTGCACCCCGCTGTCGACCGTGCGGAGTCCCGCGTCGCCGTAGTTCGTCCGGTGGCTGGCGGCGCGCAGCTGTTCGTCGGCCCGATCGAGGGAAAGCTCGAGCCGAGCGTCAAGGCCAAGCGCGTCACCGACCCGTCGTGGGGTCTCGGCAACGAGGGCGTCTGGACCGTCAGCCAGAACGCCGGCCGTCCAGAGGCCTGGCTGGTGCCGCCGGAGGGTGGCGGCAAGCCGGCGGCGCCGTTCGCCTTCACCGAGCCCGACCGGGTCCTGGCGTTCGAGGTCGCGCCCGACGGCGTCCAGGTCGCGGTGATCACCCAGCGCGGTGCCCGCCGCACGCTGCACATCGGGCTCATCCACCGGGCGCCCAGCGGCCGCGCGTACGCGCTGTCCCGCCTGCGGGCCATCGCGCCCGCGCACGACGTCACGCAGGTCGCGTGGGTCGACGGCCGCAGCCTTGCCTTCATCGGCCGCACCGGGCAGGCGCCGTTCGCGGTGTGGCGCACCGCGGTCGACGGCTCGCTCGTCGACGAGCTCGAGGGCTCGTCCTCGAAGCTGCTGCCCGCCCGCCGGGGGCGGGAGCGGCTGCTGACCAGGGGCGACCTGGTGCTCATCGCGGTGGAGCCCGATGTCGTCTACCGCTACAACGGCTCGACGTGGGAGCTCGACGCGCCGACCGCAGTCGGTCCGTAGCCGCGGTTCCGCGACCGGACGAGTCGTCGTCCGCCGAAGCTCCTATAGCTGTCAAGGGTGTCGTGGGTCGGGCTGTCCGATGAGCGCGGTGTAGATCTCGCGGGCGACGTAGCGCTTGAGGCAACGCATGA
>DASQMY010000099.1:0-5260 GCA_035645255.1 Mycobacteriales bacterium | reverse complement strand
GGGCCCGCGCGCGCAGTGCCTCGTCGCGGAGCTCGCCGGCTGCCCGCACGACCTCCCGCGCCCGGGCGACCAGCGACTGCGAGCGGCTGATCGACCGCATCACGTCGTCGCGCGGCAGCGGTCGGAGCGGACGCACCTGCTCCGAGGTGTCCGGCCGACCGTCGATGCTCATCGCCTCCGCGTCCTGTTCCGCCCCGGTATCCGGCATTCCCCGTGCCGCTGCGCGCACGCCGTTTCCCGCAAGCATAATTGAGCCCGGCGCGCAGGTTCGATCGACGAGCAGCGGGGAGTAGTTCGCGCTATGGCATCGGAACTGCAGCCTGAGCACGTCCACCGCGACGTCGTCGTCATCGGGGCGTCGGCTGGTGGGGTCGAGGCGATCACCAGGGTGGTGAAGGCGCTGCCCGGCGACCTGCCCGCAGCCGTGATCGTCGTCCTGCACATGGCCGCCACCTCACCCAGCGCCCTTCCCAAGATCCTCGCCCGCAACTGCGAGCTCCCCACCGCAGCCGCGGCGGACGGCGAGGTGCTGGAGCCCGGTCGCGTCTACGTCTCCGTGCCGGACCGGCACATCCTCGTGTCGGGTGACCGCCTCATCCTGTCCGCCGGCCCGCGCGAGAACGGCCACCGCCCGGCCGTGGACCCGCTCTTCCGATCGGCCGCCCGCAGCCTGGGCAGCAGGGTCATCGGCGTGGTGATGTCCGGGGTGCTCGACGACGGCACCGCCGGGCTGCACGTCGTGAAGCAGGCCGGTGGCCTCGCCGTCGTGCAGGATCCGGACGACGCCCTCTACCCCGCAATGCCGCTCAACGCCATGAACGCCACCGACGTGGACCAGGTGCTCGCCGCCGAGCAGATTGCGAAGTACATCGTGGACCAGACCACGCCCGGACCCGACGGCCGTCCACCGTTGCGCGCAGCCGAGAAGGTCGACCTCGAGGTCGCCTACTCCGTCATGGACGCCGACGCGATGCACACCGACGCCAGCCCCGGTGAGCCGAGCGGCTACAGCTGCCCCGACTGCCACGGGGTCCTCAACGTGATCGAGGAGGGGGAGCTGCTCCGCTTCCGGTGCCGGGTGGGTCACGCGTGGTCTCGGGAGGCGCTGGTGGCAGCGCAGACCCAGGACGTCGAGACCGCGCTGTGGGGGGCGCTGCGCAGCCTCGAGGAGAAGGCATCCCTCGCCCGCAAGCTCGCGGCGTCCGCACAGCTGAGGGGCGCCACCATCACGCACGAGCGGTTCGCCGACCAGGCGCTCCAGGCTATGCGCAACGCCGACACCGTCCGCCAGCTGCTCGTCGACTGGGGACTCAACGCGACGCCCGTGCGCGAGGACGTCTCCTGACCTCCCTGACCTGTATACCGGCTGGTCGGCGAGGGTAGGGTTCGGGCCGTGACGGACGCGACCGAGCTCCAGGTTGACCGGGACTTCGAGCGGCTGCTCGACTACCTGCGCCGGGTGCGCGGCTTCGACTTCACCGGCTACAAGCGGGCCAGCCTCGCCCGCCGCATCGACAAGCGGATGGCGTCGGTGCACGTGCCGGGCTACGCCGAGTACCTGGACTTCCTCGAGGTTCACCCGGACGAGTTCGCCGAGCTGTTCAACACCGTCCTGATCAACGTCACGAGCTTCTTCCGCGACCCGACGATCTGGGACTACATGCACGACACCGTGGTGCCCGAGCTGCTCGAGCGGAAGGGGCCCGACCAGCCCGTCCGGGTGTGGAGCGCGGGGTGCGCGACCGGGGCGGAGCCGTACACGCTGGCCATGGTGCTGGCGAAGGCGATGGGTGTCGCCGAGTTCCGCGAGCGGGTGAAGATCTACGCGACCGACGTCGACGACGACGCGCTCGCCGAGGCGCGCGCCGCGAGCTACGCCGAGCGCGACATGCGGGGCGTCACCGACGAGGTGCGAGCCGAGTTCTTCGAGCAGGTGGGGGACCAGTGGGTGTTCTCCAAGGACCTGCGCCGGTCGGTCATCTTCGGTCGGCACGACATCATCCAGGACGCGCCGATCTCGCGGATCGACCTGCTGGTGTGCCGCAATGCGCTGATCTACTTCAACACCGAGACCCAGTCGAAGATCCTCACCCGGTTCCACTTCGCGCTGAACACCGACGGCTTCCTGCTCCTCGGCAAGGCGGAGATGCTGCTCGCGCACCACGCGCTGTTCGTACCGGTCGACATGCGCCGGCGCATCTTCCGCAAGGTCCCTGTCGTGCTCGGCCGGCCGCAGCCAGCCCTCGAGCTGAAGCGTGCCGTCCCGGTGCAGGAGGACGACCGGGCGAGCGAAGACCGGCTCCGCGAGCTCACGTTCGAGACGAGCCCGGTGGCTGGCGTGGTCCTCGACGCCAATGGCAAGGTCGCGCTGGTCAACGAGCGGGCCAGCACCACTTACGGCGTTCTCCCGACGGATGTCGGGCGCTCGTTCCACGAGACCGACCTTTCCTACCGGCCGGTGGAGCTGCGCCGGCACATCGACGACGTGGAGCGCGAGCGCCGGCCGACCCGGCTGAAGGACGTCGAGTGGCCGCGGCCCTCGGGGGAACGGCTCTTCGTCGACATCGAGCTCGTCCCGCTGCTCGACGTCGACGCCTCCTACCTCGGCGTGGTGATGTCGTTCACCGACGTCACGCGCTACCACCAGCTGCAGGCGGAGCTGGAGCACGCCAACCTCGAGCTGGAGACCGCCTACGAGGAGCTCCAGTCGACCAACGAGGAGCTCGAGACCACCAACGAGGAGCTCCAGTCCACGGTGGAGGAGCTGGAGACGACCAACGAGGAGCTCCAGTCGACCAACGAGGAGCTCGAGACGATGAACGAGGAGCTGCAGTCGACCAACGACGAGCTCCAGTCGATCAACGACCAGCTGCGTGACCGCACGTCCGACCTGAACTCCGTCAACACCTACCTCCAGTCGATCCTCGGGAGCATGGAGAACGGCGTCATCGTCGTCGACCGCGAGATGCGCGTGCGCGTGTGGAACCGGCAGGCGGAGGAGCTCTGGGGCCTGCGCCCGAACGAGGTCGCCGGCCAGCACATGCTGTCGCTGGACATCGGCCTGCCCGTCGAGCAGCTCGCGCAGCCGCTGCGGCGTGCGGTCGCCGACGGCGAGTCGACCGAGCTGGTGACGGCCGCGGTCAACCGGCGCGGCCGCGAGGTGCGCTGCCGGGTGACCCTGATGCCGCTGTCGTCGGCCGCCGGCGACATCGAGGGCGCGATCGCCATCACCACGGTGCCGAACGCCGAGTAGCGCCCGACGGACATGGCGGATCGGGCAGGTGACCGGACGGCGACATCCCTGGCCCGCCGAACGGCGCCCGCCGCATAGGCCCGAACTCCTTACCGGGACGTAAGCGCCATCTTCCGTAAGGCCGGTGTTTCGGTCGCGGTCGAACCGGTTAGGCAGGCGGTGTCCGGTTCGGCCCCCGACCAGAGGTGACACCGACATGCGCGTGCTCGGGATCAACGCGGTCTTCCATGACCCCGCGGCCGCCCTGGTCGTCGACGGCGAGATCGTGGCGGCCGCCGAGGAGGAGCGGTTCTCCCGGCGCAAGCACGGCAAGAACCCGGTGCCGTTCTCGACGTGGGAGGTCCCCGAGCTGTCCGCCGCGTGGTGCCTCGCGGCGGCCGGGATCACCGCCGCTGACCTCGACGCGGTCGCCTACTCCTACGACCCGAGCCTCGCGCCGCCGGTGCCGGCCGACATCGTCGCGGACGGCTGGGAGGGGCTGCGCACGCTCTACGCGCAGCGCGCGCCGCTGTTCCTGCGCACCGCGCTGCCCGGGCTCGACCCGGCGATCGTCCGTTTCGTCCCGCACCACATCGCGCACGCCGCGTCGGCCGCGCTGGCGGCGCCGTACCCGCAGTCCAGCGTCCTGGTCCTGGACGGCCGCGGCGAGCGCGCGTCGCACCTGGCCGGCCGCTCGGACGGCGGACACCTCGAGGTGCTGCGCACGCAGGAGCTGCCGCACTCGCTCGGCGTGCTGTACGAGGAGGTGACCGAGCACCTCGGTTTCCGGCGCTCGAGTGACGAGTACAAGGTGATGGCGCTCGCGTCGTACGCCGAGCCGGCGTTCCTGCCGGAGTTCCGCGAGCTGGTCACGGCGACCGGCGACGGCGGTTTCACGGTCGCGCCGATCGACTGGGGGACGTTCACCAAGAAGGTCGACGCCGGCGCACCGTGGACGCAGGAGCACGCCGAGCTGGCGGCGTCGGTCCAGACCCGGCTCGAGGAGGTGCTGCTCGAGCTGGCGACCTGGCTGCACCGGCAGACCGGCGACCGCACGCTGACCATGGCCGGCGGGGTCGCACTCAACTGCGTCGCCAACACCCGCCTGCACCGCGAGGGTCCGTTCGACGACATCTGGGTGCAGCCGGCCGCCGGCGACGCGGGCACGGCGCTCGGCGCGGCGCTGCATGTCGCCCAGGCGCTGGGCGACACGGTCCAGCCGATGCACACGGCCGCGCTCGGCCGCGGGTGGAGCGACGAGGAGCTCGAGGCGTGGCTGGTCAACGCCGCCGTGCGGTACGAGCGGCCGGCCGACGTCGCCGAAGCGGTCGCCGAGGCGCTCGCCGCCAACGCGGTGGTCGCGTGGTTCCAGGGCCGCAGTGAGTACGGCCCGCGCGCGCTCGGGCACCGCAGCCTGCTCGCGCACCCCGGCGCGGACGGCAACCTGGAGCGGATGAACAACATCAAGGGGCGCGAGCAGTTCCGGCCGATCGCGCCGATGGTGCTCGCCGAGCGGGCCGGCGACATCTTCTACGACGGGCCGATCCCCAGCCCGTTCATGCTGTTCACGCACGGCGTGCGCGACGAGTGGCGTGACCGCATCCCGGCCGTCGTCCACGTCGACGGCAGTGCTCGCATCCAGACGGTGCATGCCGACACCGAGCCGCTGATGCACCGCGCGATCTCGGCGTTCGAGCGGCGGACCGGGCTGCCGGTCGTCGTCAACACCAGCCTCAACACCGCCGGCCGCCCTATGGTCGACGACCCGCGTGACGCGCTCGAGTGCTTCGGATCGGCGCCAGTCGACCTTCTGGCGCTCGGTCCCTTCGTCGTGCGCCGGACGGCGCTGGCCGACGCTTCGGCGACGCAAGCCGGGCGGGTTCCCGCGTGACGGCCGGCCGGTCAGAGAAGCCGTCCTACGACGTCGTCATCCCGACGGCCGGGCGCGCGTCGCTGGCGCTGCTGCTCGACTCGCTGGCCGCCGGAGACGGCCCGCTGCCGCGTGAGGTGCTGGTGGTCGACGATCGC
>DASQMY010000098.1:0-15990 GCA_035645255.1 Mycobacteriales bacterium | reverse complement strand
GTGCTCAACCAGCCGACGCCCTTGTGAGCACGGGGATGAGCTAGCTCCCCGCGGACTTCTTCGCCGGCTTGCGCGCCGCCTTGGTTGCGGACGACTTGGCTGCGCCCTTGGCGGCCGACTTCGTGGCCGCCGACTTCGTGGCCGCGGTGCGCTTGCCGGCAGTCGTCTTGGCGGCGCCACCTGAGCGCCCGGTGACCTTGTCCGCCGCCGCGGCGGTCGCGCCCTTGGCGACGTCGACCGCGCGGTCGACGACGGCCGCGGACAGCCCGGTGACCAGGTTGCCGGGCGGCTCGTCGGGCTGGCGGGGGTGCGGCTTGGTCGGTGCGACCTGCTTGGCCTGCTCCATCAGGGCGCCGATCTCGGCAAGGCGCTTGCGCCCCAGGGCGGATCGCACCTTGGGGAACATCTCGCCCTCTTCCTCCTCGACGTGGTGGCGGACGCTCTCGATCAGCACCGACATCTTGGCGTTGAAGCGCTCGTGGTCCGCGGACATTCCGTCCAGCTCGGACAGCGTCCACTTCACGATGTGGTGCTCCTCGAGGCCTTCGAGCACGACGTCCTCGGCCTCCTCGACGCCCTCGCGCACCGCGGGGTAGAAGACCTGCTCCTCGACTGCGGCGTGCATCGACAGCTCGCGGACGACCTCGTCGACGATCGCCTTCCGGTCCTCGCCCCCGGACTTCTCGGCCTTCTCGAACCGCTTGAAGAGCTTCTCGACGGTCTTGTGGTCGTTCTTCAGCAGGGTCAGCGCGTCCATGCGTCGTTCTCCTCATCTAGTGGCGGCGGAGCCGTTGGGTGTGCGTCGACGGTCAGCCGAGTTGCGGTCGCAGCTCGCGCTCCCAGAACTCGAAGAACCCGGCCTGGTCGGGGCCGATCTGGTGGAGGTAGACGTGGTCGTAGCCGGCCTGCTCGAACTCCGCCAGCTGCTCGAGCACGGGGCCGGCGGCGGGGCCGAGCGGGAGCGCGTCGCGGATGTCGTCGTCGGTCACCATCTCGGCGGCCTGCTCGAAGTGCGCTGGGTTGGGCAGCTCCTGGTTCAGCGGACCCTTGAGCCCGACGATCGGCCAGATTTCCCGGACGGTCGCCAACGCGTCGTCGGCGCTCACGGCGTAGCAGAGCGTCAGCTGGCCGATGCGCGGCCCGCTGCCGCCGGCGGCGGTGAACGCCTTGACCACCTCGGCCTCCGGGCCGACAGTCCACAGCCCGTCACCGATCTGCGCGGCGAGCTCCGCCGACTCCGAACCGGACGCCGCGACGATCAGCGGCGGCGGGGTGTCCGGCACGGTGTAGAGCCGGGCGTTCTCGACGTCGTAGAAGTCGCCGTGGTGCGTGTGCTGCTCGCCGTCCCACAGCATCCGGATGATCTCGACGGCCTCGGTCAGCATCTCCTGCCGCTCGGAGACGATCGGCCACTTGTCGCCGAGGACGTGCTCGTTGAGGTTCTCGCCGGTGCCGACGCCGAGCATGAACCGGTCCGGCAGCATGACGGCCGCGGTCGCCGCTGCCTGCGCGATGATCGCCGGGTGGATCCGGATCAGGGGGCACGTCACGCCGGTGCCGACCCGGATCCGGCTGGTGCGCGCGGCGATCCCGCCGATCACCGACCAGACGAACGGCGCGTTGCCCTGGGAGTCGGTCCACGGGTGGAAGTGGTCGGAGATCGAGACGAACGCGAACCCGGCGTCCTCGGCACGGACCGCGTTGTCGACGAGGTCGAGCGGCCGGTGCTCCTCACTGGACAGCGCGTACCCGAGCTCCATACGTCCTCCGCACAACCCGCCAAGTGATCGCGACCTACCCTGGTGCGGCGTACGGAAACGGACGGGCTAGACGAGCACCCACCAGCTGTAGTTCACGGCGAAGCTGCGAGCCGTCCACGAGTCGCCCCGCCGCGTCCCACGCGCCAGCGCAGGTAGCGGTACTTGTCCAGCGCGCTCGCGCCGACCGCGGGGGCGGCGTAGCTCGCGAGCGCGCCGGAGAGCAGCCTCTTCTTGAGCATCACGCCGGTGACCGTGTGCACGGACAGGGTTCCGACGCCGCCGCGCGAGTACTGGTCGCCGCCGCGGGCGACGACCGTGATGCTGTGGATCCGCGTCACGTTCGGCAGCTGCCAACGGTGGGAGGTCCGGGCGATGTCGTACCCGGCGGCCGACGTGTTGCACGCGACGCCGTCCTGCTCCTTGCCGTTGCTGCGCAACTCGAGCGCGCCGGCTGCCACGTCCGTCGCGGTCCGCACGACGGAGCAGCTGCCGACGTACGTCGTGGTGCGGCTGGCCGACGCCGTCAGCGTCTTCGTCGCCTTCTTCAGCACGGCCCGCCGCCCGTTCAGGCCGACCGGGTAGAGAGCGCTGTAGCTCCTGTTGCCTGCGCTGTCGGTGGCGACCCAACGGAACTTGTAGGTGCCGGTGGGAAGACGTGTGCCGTTGACCAGCCGACCGTTCCACACCGCACTCCATCTACCAGCGGGCTTCGCGCCGACCGGGAGGGCCTGATGTACCGGTTCGCAAACGTGTAGATCCGCACCGACGCGCCGGTCGGCGACGACAGCGCCGGTGCCACCAGGTCGACGTACGCGGTCTTCTGGAGGTACGCCGTCCGACGGCGCCCGAGTTGTTGCGGCCGTTCCACACCAGCTTCCCGGCGCCGGCCGGGAGCGAGACGGCCGGCATCGTGCGCACCGAGCCGGCCTTGCTGCGAACCGTCATCACCACTGTCGACGGGGCGGGGAGCGTGAAGCCGAACGACAGCGAGCGCCGCGCCGGGTTGAACGTCAGCGGCGCGACCACGCGAGCTTGGGGTTGCCGACCACGACGTCCAGGATCTCTGCCCCGAGGGGTGCGCAGCCCTCAGCGTTGCACCCCGCGGCGCTCAGCTCGTGAACTCCGTTGGGCAGCGAGTAGGTCGAGATGACAGCCTTGGCGACGCCGTTGGCGTCCACACTCGCCGTCACGAACACCGAGGCGAGCGAGAACTCGACGACCGTCGTGTCTGCCGACGCGGTCGGGCTCACGCAGCAGACCGATCGTGAGCCCCAGGCACCGCGGCGCATCAACGTCATGTCTCCCCTGCAACGAACCCCGGACCACCGGCCCCAGACGTAGGAGCCCCCCGTCCATCTCGGGTACGCCGGAGTCGATCCTTGGCCGGGTGACCAGCACGGGGCGAAGTTGCGCCGTGCCCCTCGCGGCGGTGGGCCGGATGGCCGATCCGCGGGTCGGCCGGTCGCCCGCGCCGGGGTGTTCCCGGCTCGCCGTCCGCCGTTCACCCGCCCGTCGAGGACGCGTCATCACCCGCTCCTAGCCTCAGGTCGGCAGCACCTGCCCCCTCGACTAGGAGCACACCAGTTGACCGAGATATTCGACGAAGAGGCCAGTCTCAACCCGAGCCAGGACCGCCACCTCAGCGACCTGGTCGCCGTCCGACTGTCCCGTCGCACGCTGCTTGCGGGGAGCCTCGCCGGCGTCGCGGGGTTCATGACGAGCACCGTCGCCGCCCCGCATGCAGACGCGCACTCCCCGCGTCGACACCCGCTCACACCGGGCGGCAAGGGGCGGTCGACCGCAGTAGCTGCAGACCTCCTGGGCTTCGACCCAATCCCGCTCGGCTATGGCGACGAGGTCGTCGTGGCAGCGGGCTACACCGCGCGGCCGTTCATCCCGTGGGGCACGCCGATCACCGGCAGCTACCCGGCGTTCCAACCGGGTGCCAACACCGCTGACGAGCAGGCGCAGCAGATGGGCATGAACCACGACGGCATGCACTACTTCGCCATGGGCCGCGGCCCGCGCGGCAGCGAGCGCGGCCTGCTCGTGATCAACCAGGAGTACGCCGAGGAGGGCTACCTGCACACCGGCGAGCTCGCCGCGCCGGCCAAGGAGTCGTGGACCGCGGAGATGGTGCGCAAGTCGCAGAACGCGCACGGCGTCAGCGTGGTGGAGGTCTACCAGCGCACCTCCGGGCAGTGGGAGGTCGCGCGGTCGACGCTCAACCGGCGGATCACCGCCAACACGCCGATGCGGTTCACTGGGCCCGCCGCCGGCCATCGCCTGCTGCGCACCGGTGCCGACCCGGCCGGGCGGACGCCGCTCGGCACGTTCAACAACTGCGCGAGCGGCCAGACGCCGTGGGGCACCTACCTCACCTGCGAGGAGAACTTCAACGGGTACTTCCGGGTCGAGGCCGGTGACTACACGGCCGAGCAGGTCCAGCTGACCCAGCGGTACGGCGTCGGCGGCGACCGCAACAACTGGTCGCTGCACGACGACCGCTTCGTCGTCACACCGGATGAGCCCAACGAGCCGAACCGGCACGGCTGGGTGGTGGAGATCGACCCGTTCAACCCGCGGTCGACACCCGTCAAGCGGACCGCACTGGGCCGGATGAAGCACGAGGGCGCGTACGTCCACGTGTCCAAGGGCGGTCGCGTCGTCGTCTACATGGGCGACGACCAGGTCAACGAGTACGTCTACAAGTTCGTCAGCGCCGGCAACTGGAAGTCGATGCGCGCCCGCGGCATCAGCCCGCTCGACCAGGGCACGCTGTACGTCGCCCGGTTCGCGGAGGACGGCACCGGGCAGTGGCTGCCGCTCGTGCACGGGCGTGGGCCGCTCGCCGCGGCGAACGGGTTCGCCGACCAGGGCGACGTCCTGGTCAAGGCGCGGCTCGCCGCGTCGGCAGTCGGCGCGACGCCGATGGACCGGCCGGAGTGGACGTCGGTCGACCAGAACACCGGCATGGTCTACGTGACGCTGACCAACAACACGAGCAGCTCCAAGGTCGTCAACGCGGCCAACCCGCGCAAGCCCAACCGCCGCGGCCACATCGTCAGGTGGAGCGAGCGGCGGGGCGACCACGCGGCCACGTCGTTCGTGTGGGACCTGTTCCTGCTCGCCGGCGAGGGGCGGACGAGCGGCGACGGCTCGACGATCGACGCCGAGGACGCGTTCGGCTCGCCGGACGGCCTGTGGGTCGACCCGGACGGGCGGGTGTGGATCCAGACGGACGGCTCGCAGCCGGCCGGCGCCAACGACCAGATGCTCGCCGCCAACCCCTACGTCGAGGACGCGTACGGCGCGCCGCAGCTCAAGCGGTTCCTCACAGGGGTCGTCGGGTGCGAGGTCACCGGCATCGACACCACGCCGGACCGGCGGACGATGTTCATCAACATCCAGCACCCGGGCGAGGACGGCGGCAGCACCTGGCCGCAGGGCGACGGGTTCGCCACGCCGCGCTCGGCCACCGTCGTGATCACCAAGGACGACGGCGGGATCATCGGCACCTGACCCACCGTGCTCGCGCCGCCGAAGAGCCCCGGTCGACCCCGACCGGGGCTCTTTGCTGTGCAGGCGCTCGACGGTCCGGATCCACCCGAGGGACCGCATGAGACCCCGCCCTGGCGCCTCGGGTCCACGCCTAACGCAGCCGGAAGATGAACGGGAGGTGGCTGCCGGGTTAACGCCGCAGGGAGGAAACGGTAAACCGCGATTCACCTGCTGTTCACCTGGGGACCCCCGGTCGGTCGCACGCGGTGCCTAACGTCGACCGCGACGACCGCAGAAGGCGGCCTGTCCCAACAGGAGGCAGATCAACGTGCTGACCACCCGCAAGGGCACCCTGCGCATCACCGCAGTCGCCCTCGGACTGAGCCTCGTGCTCGCCGCGTGCGGCGGCGACGACGACGACAACGACGCCGCGAGCGCAACGACGACGGGCGCGGCACCGACGACCGCGTCGGCCACCGGCGACGCATCGGCCACCGCCGGCGCATCGGCGTCCGCCTCACCGACCGACTCCGCGTCGCCGGCCGCTTCGGACACGGCGTCCCCGTCGGAGTCCGCTTCGGCTGCCACGGGTGGCGAGCTCTCGGGCACGCTCAGCGGTGACGGCTCGTCGACCGTCTTCCCGATCATGGAGGGCGTCGCCGAGGACCTCAAGGGCAAGGGCCTGACGATCAACGTCGGCCAGTCCGGCACCGGCGGCGGCTTCGAGAAGTTCTGCGCCGGCCAGACCGACTTCTCCAACGCCTCCCGCGCCATCAAGGACGAGGAGAAGGCGGCGTGCGAGAAGGCCGGCGTCGAGTACGAGGAGTTCCAGGTCGCCTCTGACGGCCTGGCG
Source organism: Mycobacteriales bacterium (assembly GCA_035645255.1). GTDB lineage: Bacteria > Actinomycetota > Actinomycetes > BP-191 > BP-191 > DASQMY01. Next base: position 9,876 of record DASQMY010000098.1, on the reverse strand, counting down.
ATCGTGTCCAGCAAGGAGACGGCGATCGACTGCCTGTCGATCGACGAGCTGAAGAAGACGTTCGGCACGGGCAGCACGGTCAAGAAGGCCAGCGACATCCGCGCCGACCTGCCCGCCGACAACCTGAAGCTGTTCACGCCGGGCGCCGACTCGGGCACCTACGACTTCTTCGCCGAGGAGGTCCTCGACAAGGGCAAGTTCCGTGCCGACGACGTCACGACGTCCGAGGACGACAACGTGCTCGTCACCGGCATCAGCGGCACCAAGGGGGGGCTGGGCTTCTTCGGCTTCGCCTACTTCCAGGAGAACGAGGCCAAGCTCAACCTGATCGGCGTCAAGGGCGACGGCGAGTGCGTCAAGCCCTCCGCTGAGACCGTCCTCGACGGCAGCTACCCGCTCTCGCGGCCGCTCTTCATCTACGTGAAGAAGGAGTCGCTCGCGAAGCCGGAGGCCAAGGAGATGATGAAGTACGTCCTCGGGGACGAGGGCCGGTCCATCACCACCGAGGTCGGCTACGTCGAGCTCGAGGACAAGGACTACGCCGAGCAGCTTGCCAAGCTCGGCGCCTGATCCGCTACGGTCGCGGGGACTCGCACGCTGCGGGTCCCCGCGGCCACCCTTCGTCTCTCTCTGAGGTACTCGAGCCACGATGACAGCCACGACGATCAGCGGCCGGCGCCAGGGGCCCGCGACGGATCTGCGCCGGCGTCGCCGTCCCGGCGAGACGGTGATCGAGCTGCTGCTCGCCCTGTGCGGCATCCTCTCGGTCGGCACGACGGTCGCGATCGTCGGCATGCTGGTGAGGGACGGCGGTGCCTTCTTCGGCGAGATCGGCGTCCTCGACTTCCTGTTCGGGACGACGTGGCAGCCGAAGGGCAGCCCGGCGAAGTACGGCGTGCTGGCGCTGCTGTCCGGCACGCTGCTCGTCGCGACGATCGCGCTGCTGGTGGCGGTGCCGCTCGGGCTGTCCGCCGCGATCTACCTGTCGGAGTACGCCAGGCCGCGCGCCCGCCGGATCCTCAAGCCGATGCTGGAGGTGCTCGCCGGCGTACCCACGGTCGTCTACGGGTTCTTCGCGCTGACCTGGGTGACGCCGCAGCTCAAGAAGATCTTCCCGGACATCGGCGTATTCAATGCGCTGGCGGCCGGTCTGGTGATGGGGATCATGATCATCCCGACCATCGCGAGCGTCTCCGAGGACGCGATGCGCGCCGTACCGCAGTCGCTGCGGGAGGGCGCCTTCGGGCTGGGTGCGGGCAAGCGCCGGGTCGCGGTCCGGGTCGTCGTACCGGCTGCCCTGTCCGGCATCGCCGCCGGCATCATCCTCGGCGTCAGCCGGGCCGTCGGCGAGACCATGATCGTCGCGGTCGCCGCGGGCGCGACGCCCAACCTGACCGCCGACCCGCTGAAGAGCGTGCAGACGATGACGGGCTACATCGCCTCGGTCGCGGGCGGCGAGGGCGCGCGCGGCACGACGGACTACTCGTCGATCTTCGCCGTCGGGCTCACGCTCTTCGTGCTGACGCTGATCCTCAACCTCATCAGCGTCGCGCTCGTCCGCCGATTCCGGCAGGTCTACCAGTGACCCTGACCGCGCCGCGGGCGCCGGAGCGGACTCTGCAGCGGACCAGCAAGGACGGTCGCCGGGTGGCCGGGGAGCGCGCGTTCCAGCTGCTGCTGCTCATCGGGCTCGGCATCGGCCTGGTCGTGCTCGGTGTGCTGCTCTACACCGTCGCCAACAAGGGCGGGGGGCGGCTCAGCTCCGAGTTCATGAACGGCTTCCCGTCGCGGCGCGCGGCCAAGGCGGGCATCAAGCCGGCGCTCTACGGGTCGCTGTGGCTGCTCGGCCTCACCATCGTGATCGCCGTACCGCTCAGCATCGGCGCCGCCATCTGGCTGGAGGAGATCGCGCCGCGCAACTGGCTGACCAGGCTGATCGAGGTCAACATCGCCAACCTTGCGGGCGTGCCGTCGATCGTCTACGGCATCCTCGCCGCCGGCCTCTTCAGCGGCCTGCTCGGACTCGGCGACTCGCTGTGGACCGGTGCGTTCGCGCTCTCGATGCTCGCCTTCCCGGTAATCGTCGTCGCCGCACGGGAGTCGATCCGCGCCGTGCCGCCGTCGATCCGTCAGGGTGCCTACGCGCTCGGCGCCACGCGGTGGCAGGTGACCCGCCGGTCGGTGCTGCCGCCGTCCATCGGCGGCGTCGTCACGGGCTGCGTGCTCGCCCTCTCCCGGGCGATCGGCGAGGCCGCGCCGCTGCTGCTCGTGGCGGTGACCGCGTCGTTCAGCACCCCCAACAGCCCCGGCGACGTGTTCAGCGCACTGCCGCTGCAGATCTACAGCTGGACCACCCGCCCGCAGGTGGCCTTCCAGGTCAACGCGGCCGCTGCGATCATGGTGCTGCTCGGCATCGTGCTGACGGTCAACGTGATCGCGATCTTCATCCGCAACAGGAGCCAGGTCCGGTGGTAGACGCCACGCCGCCGCGCCACGACGAGGTCGAAGGAAGAGCGATGTCCAGCACTGCGCAGCCGGTCGTCCAGGTCCAGACCGGGGACGAGCCGGAGGTAGACCTCGCGATCGTCCGCGAGGCGACGTCCACGCCGAGCGACGTGGTCGACCCGGTCTTCGAGGTCGACGGTGTGCGCGTCAGCTATGGGACCAAGCTCGCCCTCGAGACGGTCACCATGGGCATCCCGCGCGGCGAGATCACCGCGCTCATCGGGCCGTCCGGCTGCGGCAAGTCGACCTTCATCCGGTGCTTCAACCGGATGAACGACCTCATCCCCGAGGCACGTGTCGAGGGCGGCATCCGCTTCCAGGGCGTCGACCTGCAGGGCAAGGACATCGACCCGGTCGAGGTCCGGCGGCGGATCGGCATGGTCTTCCAGAAGCCCAACCCGTTCCCGCGCTCGATCTTCGACAACGTGGCGTTCGGCCCGCGCCTGATGGGTGTGCGCAAGGGCCTCGACGACATCGTCGAGCGCTCGCTGCGCCAGGCCGCGCTGTGGGACGAGGTCAAGGACAACGTCAAGAAGTCGGCGCTCGCGCTGTCCGGCGGTCAGCAGCAGCGCCTGTGCATCGCCCGCGCGATCGCCGTCGACCCCGAGGTCATCCTGATGGACGAGCCGTGCTCGGCACTCGACCCGATCGCCACGGCCAAGATCGAGGACCTGATGCAGGAGCTGGCCGGCGACTACAGCATCGTCATCGTCACGCACAACATGCAGCAGGCCGCTCGGGTCTCCAACCGGACGGCGTTCTTCACCGCCCACGTCAACGAGCAGGGCGCCCGGTACGGCGTGCTCGTCGAGTACGACGACACCCAGAAGATCTTCACCAACCCGGCCGACCCGCGGACCGAGGGGTACATCACCGGCCGCTTCGGCTGACCGCTACCAGGACAGCAGGCCGACTTTGCCGCGTGGCAACCTGCACACGCAGATCACCGCGATCCTCTCCGGCGTCGTCCGGATGCTCGAGCTCGTCGAGGCGGGCACCGCGCTGTGCTGCCGCGCCCTGCTCGAGGGCGACGTCGAGCTCGCCGCCGACGTCATCGCTGCCGACGAGGCGGTCAACACGATCTACCGGCAGCTCGACGAGCTGACCTACGAGGTGCTCGCCCTGCAGGCTCCGGTGGCGGCCGACCTGCGCGCCGTACTCGCGACCGTGCGGATGATCGGCGACGTCGAGCGGGCCGGTGACCTGGTCGTCAACGTCGCCAAGATCGCGCGGCACGCCGGCCCGATGGACGTGCCGGACGAGGCGCGCCGGTGCATCGCCGAGATGGACTTCCGGTGCCGCGAGCTGCTGCGCGCCGCTGCCTACGCGGTCCGGGAGCGCGAGCCGGAGGTCGCCGAGCGCGCCGACCTGATGGACGACCGGCTGGACGAGCTGCGCCGCGAGCTCTACCGAGGCCTGCTGTCCGGCGAGTGGCGCGCCGACCGCAGCGCCATGGTCAACCTGCCGCTCGTCGCGCGGTACTTCGAGCGGATCGCCGACCACGCGGTGTCGGTGGCGGAGCGCGTCGAGTTCCTCTCGACCGGCTCAGCGCACGAGGCGCACACCGGCCTGTAGGGCGCCTGCCGGCAGCGCGGTCAGCCGAGAGCGGCGTGCTTGTCGAGCGCGACCATCTCGTCGCCGTCGAGGTGCATGACCCAGAACGTCCCCTTGCGGGTGGACGGATCGCGCGGCGGCTTCAGGCCGTAGGTCTCGCACAGCGACGTCAGCATGTCGCTCATCACGCCACCTTGGCTGCACAGCACCGTCGGGGTGCCGTCGGCGACGAGCGCTGCGATCCGGCGCAGAGCCGCGGCCGGGTGGCCCGGATAGCCGGTCTCCGAGAGCAGCGGCTCGCTCTCCACCGCGACGCCGCGCTTCGCCGCGAACGGCCGCACGGTGTCGAGGCAGCGCAGCACGTCCGCGGAGAGCACCCGCTGTACGCCGAACCCGTCCAGCAGCGAGACCAGTGCATCCGCCTGGCGTACGCCGACGTCGTCCAGCGGGCGCTCCCGGTCGTCGCCGGGCCAGCTGCCGCGCTGACCCGCGCTACCGTGCCGGAGGAGGACGAACGGCACGGTGTCGACCGACGCCGCGCGGAACCGGGTCAGCACTGCACGGTCGCGGTCCTGCGTCAGCAGCCGGCCGGCGTCCTGCGGCCGGAGCCACACCAGGTCGTCGACCTCGTCGTTGCGCGTGAACGCGCCCCCGCACACCCGCATCGCCCAGTAGCTCACGGTCTTCTGCACCAGGCCCGACGACGTCAGCTTGGGGTACTCGACGCTCCCGAGCGGGCGCCCGATCGTGCAGGTCAGCCCGGTCTCCTCGGCGACCTCGCGGAGCGCGCCGAGCAGCGGGTGCTCGCCGCCGGTCAACTTGCCCTTGGCGAACGACCAGTCGTCGTACCTCGGTCGGTGGACGAGCGCGACGCGGACGTCACCGTCACGGACGTCCCAGACCACGCCACCGGCCGCCCGCTGCACCGGCGCCACGCGTGCTATGTCTCGAGCCAGCGCCGCAGGCGCCGGCGGTCTACGTCGGCCCAGACCGCGGGCAGGGACTGGCGGGCGGCCGTCGCCGCGTGCAGCTGCATGGCGTACAGCATGCCGAACGACAGGCCGGTGTCACGAACCGACCGCGCATTGGTCGTCCGGAGGAGATCGGCCAGCAGCGCCGTCGCGACGGCGGCGTCCTGGTGCTCCCCGAGCACGTCCTGCACCTTGGTGATCTCGACGGCGAGCCTCTTGGCCGGCTTGCCGAGGGCGAGCGCGCACGCCTCGCTCGCGTAGCGCGCCTGCTTGGCAATGATCCGGGCCCGGTGCAGGTCGTCGTCGGGCGTGCCGTCGTCGATCCGCGAGACCGCCTTGGCCAGCCGCGACCACGCCTTCGCGGCCAGCGGCGGCAGCACGTTGTCGGCGCGGCCGGCGGCGCCCTCGGTGAGCGGCGGGTGTATGGCGGACGCCACCAAGGCGTCGAGCAGTCGGACGTAGCGCCGGCTGGACAGCGCGGCGAGCGTCTGGTCGCCCGCGGCGGCGATCTGCTCGCCGAGCCGGGCACGCACGACGGCGAGCGCGCGGTCGCGCAGCTGCTCGTCCGGCACCGACGCCAGCTGACGCTCGAAGCGCTCCAGCAGCACCTCGGTGTCCCGGGCGGCACCGAGCGACGACGCCAGCCAGGCCAGCTCGGTGCGCGTCGCGGTCGCCCACGTCTGGTCGACCAGCGGGCCGAACGTCTTCAGTCCGCTGCGCAGCCGCCGCGCCGCAACCCGCATCTGGTGGACCGAGTCCGGCGCTCCCTGTCGCACCAGCGGGTCGCGGGTGATCAGCGCGCGGACGTGCGTCTGCACGAAGGCGGTCACGACCTCGCCGGCGCTGCTCCGTCGCGTGACGTCGGCCGGCGGGGGCGGGTCGGGCGGGGTGGTCGCCCGGGACCCGAGCGCGCGGACGGCCTTCGGCAGAAAGCCGCCGGCGACGGCTCCGGCGTCGACGAGCCGCGCGCCGACCGCCTCGAGCGTTGCGACGTCTGCCCCGGTCGACTCCACCTCGAGCTCCCGGAAGCGCTCGATCGTGCGGTCGCCGTCCAGGACGCTGACGCCGTCGTCGACCAGCAGCGCCACCACGCTGCCGCCGGAGTCGACGAGCTGGTAGGTGTCGCGCACGGTCCGCAGCGTCGCGACCGGCTCCAGCCTCGCCGTTCGGACGAACGCCGTCACCAGCTCGCGCAGGTCCGTCGGCACGCCGCGCCCGCCGAGCGGGCGGGCGATCTCGTCCCGCGCGCCGGGATGGTCGCCGGCGAGCGGCAGCTTGAGGTGCCAGCCCGCGTCGTCTCCTCCGGTACGCCGCCGCAGCGTGATCCCCTCGCGGGCCAGCCGCAGGTCCTCGGTGTCGTAGTACGTCGCCCGCAGCTCGACCGAGGGCTTCGCCGTGACGGACGCGACGGCGCCGCCAGCGGCGACATCCGGGATCGTGAACGGCTCGTGCACGGCGAACTTGAGCTCGAGCTCACGCACTCGCCGCACTCCTCTGCTGGAACTGCTTGATCATGACGGACTGGTAGTCCACGAGCGGCTGGCCGGACACGGCGACCCGCCGATGCCACTTACCCTCCGGGCCGAGCTCCCATGCGGCGATCCGGTCGGACATCGCAAGATCGAGCGAGGACTTGAGCTGCTCAACGTCGGCCGGCTCACCTACCCTGACCAGCGCCTCGACCCGGCGGTCGAGGTTGCGGTGCATCAGGTCGGCGCTGCCGATCCAGCACTCCTCGTCGCCGCCGTTGGCGAACCACAGGATCCGCGAGTGCTCGAGGAAGCGGCCGAGGATGCTCCGCACCCGCACGCTCTCGGACAGCCCGGGGAGTCCCGGACGAAGGACGCACATCCCGCGCACGAGCACGTCGACGGGCACGCCGGCCTGCGCCGTCCGGTAGAGGGCGTCCACGACCTGCTCGTCGACCAGGCTGTTGACCTTGATGACGACGCGCGCCGGCCGGCCCGCCCGGTGGTGGGCGACCTCGCGCTCGAACAGCTCGATGACGCCGCGGCGAACCGAGTGGGGTGCCACCAGCAGCCGGCTGTAGTCGGTGTGCCGCGAGTAGCCGGTCAGGTGGTTGAAGAGGTTGGTCAGGTCCGCGCCCACCTGCGGGTTGGCCGTGAGGATGCCGAGGTCCTCGTAGATGCGCGCGGTCTTCGGGTTGTAGTTGCCGGTGCCGATGTGCGCGTAACGCCGCAGCCCGCTGGCCTCCTGGCGCACGACGAGCATCGCCTTGGCGTGCGTCTTCAGGCCGACCAGCCCGTAGACGACGTGACAGCCGGCCTGCTCCAGCGCCCTCGCCCAGCGGATGTTGGCCATCTCGTCGAAGCGCGCCTGCAGCTCGACGACGACGACGACCTGCTTGCCGGACTCCGCCGCGTCGATGAGCGCGTCGACGATCGGCGAGTCGCCACTCGTGCGGTAGAGCGTCTGCTTGATCGCGAGGACGTGCGGGTCGGCCGCCGCCTGCTCGACGAACGCCTGCACGCTGCGGGTGAACGAGTCGTAGGGGTGGTGCAGCAGGACGTCGCCCGCGCGCAGCACCTCGAAGATGTCGCGCAGGCCGCCGTCCCCGCCGGCAAGGCGCGGATGCGTCGTAGCGGCGAACCGGGGGTCCTTGAGGTCCGGCCGGTCCAGCGCGTGGATGGCCCACAGGCCGGACAGGTCCAGCGGCCCGGAGGCGCGGTAGACGTCGTCGTCCCCGACGTCGAGCTCGCGCTTGAGCACGTCGAGGACGAGCGAGCTCATCGACTCCTCGACCTCCAGGCGGACGACCGGGCCGAAGCGGCGGCGCAGCAGCTCGCGCTCCAGCGCCTGCAGCAGGTCCTCGGTCTCGTCCTCGTCGACCTCCAGGTCGGCGTTGCGGGTGACCCGGAAAGTGTGGTGCTGAACGATGTCCATGCCCGGGAACAGCTGATCGAGGTGGGCGGCGATGACGTCCTCGAGCGGGACGAAGTGGTTGCCGGCGACGCGCATGAAACGGGTCAGCAGCGGCGGTACCTTGACCCTGGCGAAGTGCTCGTCGCCGGTGTCCGGGTCGCGGACGACGACCGCCAGGTTGAGGCTCAGGCCGGAGATGTAGGGGAACGGGTGGGCTGGGTCGACGGCGAGGGGGGTGAGCACGGGGAAGACCTGCTCGCGGAAGAGCTTGTGCAGCTCGTCGCGGTCGTCGTCCTTGAGCTCGTCCCAGCGCAGGATGTCGACGCCCACCGCGACGAGCGCCGGCAGCACCTCGTCGGTGAACACCCGCCGGTGCTCGCCGACGAGCTCGTGCGCCCGCCGCGATATGGCGTCGAGCTGCTCCTTCGGGGACATGCCGTCGGCCGAGTAGGCGCCCAGCCCGGCCTCGACGCGGCGGCGCAGACCGGCGACGCGCACCATGAAGAACTCGTCGAGGTTGCTCTCGAAGATGGCCAGGAACTTCGCGCGCTCGAGCAGCGGCGTCGCCGGGTCGGCGGCGAGCTCGAGCACCCGCGCGTTGAAAGCGAGCCACGAGAGCTCGCGGTTGACGTAGCGGTGCTCCGGCAGCGACGCCGGGGACTCCGCAGACTGCGGGTCGGCTCCGGCTGCGGTCTCGGCCGCCGTCTCGGCGCTCACGACACCCGCTCGCCGGTCACCAGGTAGACGACGCGCCGCGCGACGGACACCGCGTGGTCGCCGAACCGCTCGTAGTAGCGGCCGACCAGCGTGATGTCGATCGCCGTCTCGAGTCCGAGCTGCTGATCGAGGATCAGCGTGAAGAGCGCCCGGTGCAGGTCGTCCATCTGGTCGTCGTCCCGCTCGATCTCGTGGGCGAGCTGCACGTCGCGACCGGCGATCACGTCGCCGGTCTTGGTCATCAGCCGCTGCGCGACCTGGCCCATGTCGAGGATCGTCGACCGGAGCTCCTTCGGCACCGCGGACAGCGGGTAGCGCCGGCGGGCGACCTTCGCGACGTGCAGCGCCAGGTCACCGGCCCGCTCGATGTCGGCGACCATCCGCAGGCTGGTGACGATCGTCCGCAGGTCGGAGGCGACCGGCTGCTGCCGCGCCAGCATGAGCAGCGCCCGCTCCTCGATGTCGTGGTAGACGTCGTCGATCGCGGAGTCCCCGGCGATCACCGCCTCGGCCAGCGGCAGGTCGCAGTCGAGGAGGGCGGTCGTGGCCCGCGCCATGGCGTTGCTGACCGTGTTGGTCATCTCGACCAGGTCGCTCACCACCGCGTCGAGCTGGTCGTGGTAGACGTCGCGCATGGTGACTCCTCCTCGGTGGGCGTTCGCACTAGAGGGTACCTACCGGGCGGGAAACCACGCCTGCCACAGGTGAACGGCGGGCGGCGGGGTGGTGAACTCCGCATGGAAGGTGGGCGATCCACACGGGGCCGGCGGGTGAACGGCACGCCGCACGGCCTACCATCGCGACTGTGGAACCTGCCCAGGCGCTCGCTGTCGGCGTAGTCGCCGGAATCGCCCTTACGGCCCTCGGCTTCGCACTGTGGTGGCGCCGCCGTGATGCTGAGCACGAGACCGTCGAAGCCGACCCGGAGGTCACGGAGCCCGGAGTGCTCGAGGCGGTGTTCTCGGCGCTCGCGGCCGGCGCGATCGTGCTCGACGCCGACGACAACGTCGTCGTCGCCAACCCCGCCGCGACCGGCATGCGCGTCGTGCGCCGCGGCCGGCTGAGCGTCCCGGGTCTGCTGCAGCTGGTGCGCGCAGCCAGGTCCTCCGGCGTCGACAAGGAGGGCGACCTCGATCTTCCGCGCGGCTCGGACGTGCTCGCGGTGCACGTCCGGGCGGCCTGCGCGAGCGAGGGCGGCGAGGTGCTGCTCCTGCTGGAGGACACCACCGACGCCCGTCGGCTCGAC
>DASQMY010000097.1:0-4662 GCA_035645255.1 Mycobacteriales bacterium | reverse complement strand
TGACCCAGCGCGAGCTGGAGGTACTGGCACTGGTCGCCGAGGGCCGCTCCAACCCGGAGATCGCGCGGGAGCTCTTCATCGGTGAGGCGACGGTCAAGACGCACCTGCTCCGGCTGTTCGCGAAGCTCGGCGTCGACGACCGCACCCGGGCGGTCACGCTCGCCTACGAGACCGGGATCCTCACCCCGCCCGCAGGGCGCGGCCGGTAGTCCACAAGCCCGCGGAGCGCCTCGCGGCAACGGTCGCAGCCCGCCACTAGATTCGAGCTCACCACCCGCCGTCCCGAGGAGCTCCGCCCGTCGTGCCGCCCCTGACCACCGCGACCGCGCGCAACGACTACACCGCTAAGCACCTGTCGGTGCTCGAGGGCCTGGAGGCGGTCCGCAAGCGGCCCGGCATGTACATCGGGTCGACCGACAGCAGAGGACTGCAGCACCTGCTGTGGGAGATCGTCGACAACGCGGTCGACGAGGCGCTCGGCGGCCACTGCCGCCGGATCGAGGTCGTCCTGCACGCCGACGGCTCGGTGGAGGTGCGCGATGACGGCCGAGGCATCCCGGTCGACGTCGAGTCGAAGACCGGCCTGACCGGTCTCGAAGTGGTGCTCACCCGGCTGCACGCGGGCGGCAAGTTCGGCGGCGGCTCCTACGCCGCGTCCGGTGGCCTGCACGGCGTAGGGGCGTCAGTCGTCAACGCCCTGTCGGCGCGGCTCGACGTCGAGGTCGACCGGGCGGGCGCTACCCACGCGATGAGCTTCCGCCGCGGTGAGCCCGGCGTCTTCGCCGGCCCGGGCGACGACGCGCACTTCGAGCCGCGGTCCGGCCCGCGCACCATCAAGAAGGTCCCGAAGAAGACCACGGGCACGCGGGTCCGCTGGTGGGCGGACCGGCAGATCTTCCTCGCCGAGGCCCAGCTGGACGTCGACGCGCTGCACGCTCGCGCGCGGCAGACGGCGTTCCTCGTGCCCGGGCTGGCGATCTGCGTCCGCGACGAGCGGCCGCTGGCCGAGGGCGGCGAGGCGGAGGAGGAGACCTTCCGGTACGACGGCGGGATAGTCGACTTCGTCGACTTCCTGGCCGTCGACCCGCCGGTCACCGGGACGCTGCGCTGGCAGGGCGTCGGCACGTTCGTCGAGACCGTGCCGGTGCTGGACAAGCGCGGCGGGATGGGACTGCAAGAGGTCACTCGCGAGCTCGCCGTCGACATCGCGATCCGGTGGGGCAGCGGTTACGACACGGCGGTCACGTCGTTCGTCAACATCATCGCGACGCCAAAGGGCGGCACCCACCTGGCCGGCTTCGAGCGCGCGCTCGTCAAGACCGCCAACGAGGCACTCCGCGCGACCCGCATCCTCAAGGTGGCCGACGACTCGGTGGTGAAGGAGGACGTGCTCGAAGGCCTGACCGCGGTCGTCACGGTGCGGCTGGCCGAGCCGCAGTTCGAGGGGCAGACCAAGGAGATCCTGGGCACGGCCGCAGCGACCAAGATCGTCGCCGAATTGGTGTCCCGCGAGTTCGGCGCGTTCCTCACCGACCCCAAGGCGCCGAAGGCGCACCGCCTCGCCGCCCGTGCGCTGCTCGACAAGATCTACGGCGCGGCCAAGACCCGGCTGGCTGCGCGAGCCCACAAGGACCTGCAGCGCCGCAAGACCGCGCTGGAGAGCTCGGCCATGCCCGCCAAGCTCGCCGACTGCCGGAGCGACGACGTGGACCGCACCGAGCTGTTCATCGTCGAGGGCGACTCCGCTCTCGGCACGGCGAAGCTGGCGCGCAACTCGGAGTACCAGGCGCTGCTCCCGATCCGCGGCAAGATCCTCAACGTCCAGAAGGCCTCCGTCTCCGACATGCTCAAGAACGTCGAGTGCGCCTCGATCACCCAGGTGATCGGTGCCGGAACCGGACGGACGTTCGACCTCGACCAGGTCCGCTACGGCAAGATCATCTTCATGGCGGACGCGGACGTCGACGGGTCCCACATCAGATGCCTGCTGCTGACGCTCGTGCACCGCTACATGCGGCCGCTGCTCGAGTCCGGGCGGGTGTTCGCGGCCGTCCCGCCGCTGCACCGGGTCGAGGTGGTCGGTCGCAAGGAGCCGATCTACACCTACTCCGAGTCGCAGATGCGGCGCACCGTGGCCGAGCTCGAGCGCAAGGGCAAGCGGGTCAAGGACCCGATCCAGCGCTACAAGGGGCTCGGCGAGATGGACGCCGACCAGCTCGCCGAGACGACGATGGACCCGGGCCGCCGGGTGCTGCGCCGGCTGACGATCTCCGACGTCGCCGCGGCGGAGTCGACGTTCGAGCTGCTGATGGGCAACGACGTCGCACCGCGCAAGCAGTTCATCGTCGACTCCGCGGGCAGCCTCGACCCGTCGCGGATCGACGCCTGATCCGGCGGACGCCGGCGGCTGGAGCGACCGGGGCACATGGCAGGATGGCGGCGCCGACGGAGGAGGTCCTTTGACTGACGGCCCGGACGAACCGACCGGTGACGGCGGGCGGCCGCCCGAGCCGCCCGGCTGGCACGCGCCCGCACCGAGCTGGCAGCCGTCCGGGTGGCAGCAGCCGGGCGAGGGTCAGCCGGCTGGGTGGCAGCAGCCGGCGGGGTGGCAGGTGCCTGGCCAGGGCGAGCAGCCTGGCTACGGCCAGCTTCCCGGGTGGCAGCAGCCGGGCTACGGCGTCCAACCCGGCTACGGTCAGCAACCGTCGTGGGGCCCACCGCCCGGCCAGGGCGCCGCCGTCCCCAAGCCAGGTGTCATCCCGCTCCGGCCTCTGGGTGTCGGCGAGATCCTCGACGGCGCGTTCACGACCATGCGCCGGCACCCGAAGGCGACGTTCGGCCTGGCCGCCGCCGTCGCGGCAGTGGGTGCGATCGCGCAGCTGTTCGTCATGCTGCCGCTGCGCGACCGCACAGCGCTGGTGACGACGAGTGAGAACGAGATCGAGGTAGGCGATGTGACAGCGCTGTTCGCCGCCATCGCCGTCGTGGCGCTGGTCTCCGGGCTCGCCAGGCTGCTGCTGACCGGGATGCTGACCGTCGTGGTCGGTGAAGGCGTCCTCGGCCGCGACGTGGAGGTCGGCGAGGTGTGGCGGCGGGCGTTCAGGCGGTTCTGGGCGCTCCTCGGCGTCTCCATCCTGTCGTTCCTCATCATCGTGCTGATATTCCTGGCCGCGGCGGTCGTTGCGGTCATCAGCTGGGCGGTGACGCCGGCGATCGGTGTGCTCGCGATCCTGGCTGCTGCCGGCGTCGCGCTGTGGGCCGGGATAAAGCTGTCGCTGTCGACACCCGCACTGATCCTCGAGGGGCAGTCGGTGACCGGGGCGCTCCGCCGGTCGTGGGCGCTGGTGACCGGGTCGTGGTGGCGCGTCTTCGGCATCCTGCTGCTGGCCACCCTGGTCGCCGGGATCATCGGGCAGATCATCCAGGTCCCGTTCGGGCTGGGTCAGGTCTCGCCCTTCAACCTCGACCCCGAGGCGGAGCCGGCGGAGGTGACCACCGCACAGGTCGTGCTCGGCGCGCTTGGCACCTTCGTCGCCGGAGCCGTCACCGGCCCTGTGGTCGCACTCATCACCGCGCTGCTCTACGTCGACCGCCGGATCCGCGCGGAGGGCTTCGACCTCACGCTCGCGATGGCGGCGCGCGGCGAGACCGGTACGCCCGCAGGCGGCCCGCCGACGCAGTACGGCGGCCAGCCGCCGGGCCAGTACGGCAGCCCTCCGCCGACCCAGTACGGCGGCCCGCCACCGGGCCAGTACGGCGGCCCGCCGCCGGGCCAGTACGGCGGCCCGCCGCCGGTCTCCTAGACGGCTGCCGGCGCCGCCGCGCGCGTGACGTGGTCGCGGGCGTCAGCTCGGCAGCGGCGGTGCGCTGCGATCCGGCCGGTGCCGGCGGCGCAGCTCCACCCGCCGCCTGCCGTCCGGCCAGACGCGCACGCGCGACAGCTCCCAGTCGCCGTACACCGCGTGGATCGTCAGGATGTTCTGCGCCGTCGCCCGGTCGGTCCCGCGCGGCATGTCGAAGCGCTGGTAGTCGTATTCGGCCACGGTCCAAGTGTGCCTGATCGACGGGCGCTAGCCGAGTGTCCCACCGACTGCGACGACCGGCGCGGCGGTCGGCGTACCGGAGCCGTCCCGTCGGCCGTTCGCGGGCGGCAGGTCGACCGGGTCGCCGGCGTCGTCGGCTGCGCGCGCGGGGCCACGGCCGGCCCAGGCGAGCAGCAGCGTGTCCTCTCCCTTGAGCAGTCGGTGGCAGCGCACGCCGCCGGTCGCCCGCCCCTTGTAGGGGTACTCGGCCAGCGGCGCCACCTTGGCCGAGCCGTTCATCGCGCCCGGGAGCGCTCCGGTGGACCCGGCCACGGTGACGACGACCGCTTCCGGGTCGGCTGCGACGCCCGCGAAGAACACAACCTCTGCGCCGGGGGTGAGCTTGATGCCGGCTATGCCGCCGCCGGTCCGGCCCTGCGGACGCACCGTGCCGGCCGGGGTGCGGAGCAGCTGGGCGTCACTGGTGACGAACACCAGGTCCTCGTCGCCGGTCACCAGCTCGGTTACGCCGATGACCCGGTCGCCGTCGTCCAGCCGGACGACGTCGAACGCGTCGCCCTTGGCCGGGTAGTCGCGGTTGACGCGCTTGACCACGCCGCGCTCAGTGCCGAGCGCGATC
>DASQMY010000096.1:0-1900 GCA_035645255.1 Mycobacteriales bacterium | reverse complement strand
CCGCCACCACGACGACGGTGTCGCCGTCGCGTGCGACTCCCGACGTGAGCGCCTTGTCGTTGGCCTGGCTCATCAACGCGAGCGAGTCGTCGACGGGCTCGACGCAGTCGGACTCGACGCCGTAGTGCAGCGCCATCAACCGCAGCGTCGCCTCGGACGGCGACAGCGCGAGGATCGGCACCCCAGGCCGGAACGACGACACCAGCCGGCTCGACGAGCCGCTCTGCGTGTGGACCACGACGGCGACGGCGTTGAGGTCGTGCACCGTCTGCACGACGGCCCGCGCGACCGCCCGGGCGGTGCTCAGCGAGCCGTGCGGGGTCGGCCGCTGCCGCAGCGCCCACGGCGCCGACTCCGCGGTCGCGCAGATCCGGCGCATGTAGCGGACGGCCTCGACGGGGTGGTCGCCGACCGCGGTCTCGGCCGACAGCATCACCGCGTCGGTGCCGTCGAAGACCGCGTTGGCGATGTCGCTTGCCTCGGCACGGGTCGGGCGCGTCTCGTGGATCATGCTCTCCAGCATCTCGGTGGCGGTGATCACCGGCTTCGCGTGCGCGTTGGCCGCGGCGATGATCCGCTTCTGCAGGATGGGGACCCGCTCCGGCCCGACCTCCACCCCGAGGTCGCCGCGCGCGACCATGACCGCGTCGACGGCCGCCATGATCTCGTCGAGCTGGTCCATCGCCTCGGGCCGCTCGAGCTTGGCGATGATCGCCGTGCTCGCCCCGAGCGCGTCGATCGCCGCACGCAGCCGCTTCACGTCCGCTGCGGTCTGCACGAACGACAGCGCCACGTAGTCCACGCCCGCGCCGACCATCGCGACCAGGTCGGCGAGGTCCTTCTCCGTCGGGCTCTGCGCGGTGACCGCGATGCCCGGCAGGTTGATGCCCTTGCGGCTGCTCAGGCACCCTGGCCGGACGACGACCGCGTGCACGTCCGGACCGTCGACCGCACTGACCTGCGCCTCGATCGACCCGTCGTCGAAGAGGATCCGGTCGCCGGTGCGGACGTCCTCGGCGAGATGCGGGTAGACGCACGGGATGACCCCGTCCGGCGCGGTCTCGACACCCGACCGCACGCAGATCTCGTCGCCGCGATCCAGCTCGACGCCGGCGCCGGGGATCGAGCCGACCCGCATCTTGGGACCCTGCAGGTCGGCCACCACGGCGACCCGTCGGCCGACTTCCTTCGCCACCCGGTGGACCAGGCCGACCTCGGCGACGTGGTCGCCGATGACGCCGTGCGAGCAGTTGATCCGCACCACGTCGACACCCGCGGCGAGCAGGTCGGCGAGGACCGGCGGGTCGGTGGTGGCCGGGCCGAGGGTGGCCACGATCTTGGTGAACGGCATGCTGCGCGGTCTCCTGGGACAGGGGATTGGAACCGATACCATGATGCCCCCATGACCACCGATGCGCCATGGCCCAGCGGGATCCCGTCGCGGCGAGAGCTGCGAGCGCTGCTGCTGCAGCACCATCCGTGGCTCGCCTCCACCGAGCACGGGCCGCAGGCGGTCGAGGCGGGCGAGTGCGACAGGTGCGGCGCGGAGCCGCGGCTCACGCAGACATGCGGCCCGTCGGCGTACCCCTGTCTTGGGCGGGAGTGCGCGCTGGCCGCCGGGGAGGACGCGTGGTGCGAGGGTCACGCCGCCGAGGCGCGCGCGGCACTGGGCTGGCTGGCCGCCCTCGACGCCGACGCCGACGACGTCGCGCGGCTGTGGTGGCTCACCACCGGTGAGGTGCGCCTCAACCGCGACCTGGTCGGCCGGCTGGTCCGGGTCGCGCTGCCGCCCGGATGACGGCGCTCAGGTCAGCGAGCGGTAGCCGCCGGCGTAGTATACCAACGGGACCCCGTCGGCGAGGGGTGTCGCCAGGCTGACCACCTCGGCGACCACCAGCGT
>DASQMY010000095.1:0-12127 GCA_035645255.1 Mycobacteriales bacterium | reverse complement strand
GTCGCCAACAAGGACGCCTGACCACCCCCGCCTCGCCCCCTCGGGCCGAAACCGCAAGCAAGCCGGGGCTCAGCCGCCCACCGGTTTGGCGAGGCAGATCGACGTCGGGTCCTCCACCCACTTGCCGAACACCGGTATCCGGGTGAACCCGGCCGCCGCGTAGAAGCGCATCGCCTCCGGCTGCGGCTCGCCGGCCCGCAGCACCAGCCGCCGGACGCCCCTCGAGCGGGCGTGCTCCTCGAGCGCCGCGAGCAGCGCCTGCGCCACGCCGGCTCCGCGGGCGTCCGGGGCGACGTACATGACGTCCAGCTCCGCGTCGCCGTCCGCCCGCTCGGCGAGCGCGACGCTGCCCACCGGACGGTCGTCCAGCAGCGCGATCCAGAAGCCGCCGACCGGTCCGGCGTAGTCGGCAGGGTCGAACGGGTAGGGCGCGGTGAACCCGTAGCGGCGCTGGATCTCCTCCCACAGCGCCTCGCCCATCGCCCGCGCGGCGGAGGACGCCGGGTCGCATGCGGCGATCTGCACTGTCACGGAGTCATCCTCTCGATCAGCCGGCCGGGGTGAAGCTCGTCGCGATGCCGAAGGCGAGCGCGAGGTTGAGCACGGCGAAGCCGACCAGCCGGTGCACCGCCCATCGCCACGGCGGCACCAGCACGTTGCGCCACCCACCATGCCCGACCGGGCGATCCGCGAGTACGGCGCCCGACTCGGCGCCGCGCGTGGCCCGGTCACCAACAGCCCTGGCCCGCGCGACCGCCGCGACCGCCGCGACCGCCGCGAGCACGAGGCTCACCCACAGGAGCTTCGGCCACGTCTGGCCACCACTGAGCTGCCGGCCCCAGAGGATGCCGAACACCAGGCCGAGTGCGGCCCCGACCGCGTAACGCAGCCAACGGTTGCGCAGCACGCGGCCGGCACCTTCCAGCCCGGCCTCGAACAGGAGCTCGCCGAAGATCTCGAGCACCACCTCGACGACGAACTGGAACAGGACGTCCATGGCGCGCCTTCTCCCGACCCGCCGTCGCTAATGGGGTGAGGCGGCCGCGGCGATCCTGGCAGACTGGGGCGCCCAGCCGGCGTACCGAAGGAGCACCCCCGTGACCGAGCGGCCCAACCTGCGACCCGTCGACGCGATCACCGCCGACGCCGCAGCAGCCCGCCCGGCCGCGCGCCAGCACGAGGTCAAGCAGTCCGCGAAGCTCGCCAACGTCTGCTACGACATCCGCGGGCCGATCCTCGAGCACGCCCAGCGCCTCGAGGCCGAGGGCCACCGGGTGCTCAAGCTGAACATCGGCAACCCGGCTCCGTTCGGGTTCGATGCGCCCGACGAGATCCTGCACGACGTGATCCTCAACCTGCCGAGCGCGCAGGGCTACGGCCCGTCCAAGGGGATCTTCTCGGCCCGCAAGGCGGTCGTGCACTACTACCAGAGCCGCGGCGTCCTCGGGATGGACGTCGAGGACGTGTTTCTCGGCAACGGCGTCAGCGAGCTGATCGTGATGGCGCTGCAGGCGCTGCTCAACGACGGCGACCAGGTGCTCATACCCGCACCGGACTACCCGCTGTGGACCGCGGGCACCGCGCTGGCCGGCGGGACGCCGGTGCACTACCTCTGCGACGAGCAGGCCGACTGGGCCCCGGACCTCGCCGACCTCGAGTCCAAGATCACTGACCGCACCCGGGCACTGCTGGTGATCAACCCCAACAACCCCACCGGCGCGGTCTACCCGCGCGAGGTGCTGGAGGCGCTGGTCGAGATCGCCCGGCGCAACCGGCTGGTCATCTTCGCCGACGAGATCTACGACAAGATCCTGTACGACGACGCGCTGCACGTCCCGCTGTCGCTGCTCGCGCCGGACGTGCTGACGCTGACGTTCAACGGCCTGTCCAAGGCGTACCGCGTCGCCGGATTCCGGTCCGGCTGGCTCGCCATCACCGGGCCGAAGGAGCACGCGAGCGACTACATCGAGGGCCTGACGATCCTGGCCAACATGCGGCTGTGCGCCAACGTGCCGGCCCAGCACGCGATCCAGACGGCCCTCGGCGGCTACCAGAGCATCACCGACCTGGTGCTGCCGCACGGCCGGCTGCTGGAGCAGCGCAACCGGACGCACGAGCTGCTCAACGCGATCCCGGGCGTGAGCTGCGTGAAGCCCATGGGCGCGCTCTACGCGTTCCCGAAGCTGGACCGCAGCGTGCACCGGATCGACGACGACGCCCAGCTCGTGCTCGACCTGCTGATCGAGGAGCACATCCTGGTGGTGCAGGGGACGGCGTTCAACTGGCCGAAGCCCGACCACCTGCGGATCGTGACGCTGCCGTACGTCGACGACCTGGACTCGGCGATCCCCCGGATCGGCCGGTTCCTCGGCGGCTACTCGCAGTAGGAGCCGAATTCCCGACAGGTGCGGATGATCTGTGGTGCGGATGATCTTGTGGCAAGCGTAGATCAAGATCATCTCAACCACAGATCACGTAGCCGCGCCGCGACGCTGGCGATCCGTGGGAGCCGGAACCGCCCCCCCTACTGCAGCCGGCCGAGCGCCGCCGTCCACGGCGCCGTCAGCAGCCGGTAGGTCTCGTCGTCGAGCAGGTCGACGAGGACGGCCGCCTGGACGGCCGCCGTGCCCGCCATCATCACGCCGCTCGCGCCGGTGACGGCCGGCATCCCACCGAGCAGCATCGCCCTGAGCAGTGCGAGCTGCGCACCGGCGACCGCGCGCAGCCGCCCGCTCATCATCGCCGCCCAGCTGGCGGTGTGCATCGCCGGCGCCCAGCCGGTGTCGGGCGAGTACGCCGACCAGTAGGCCCGGTTGAGCCGGTCGAAGTCGTCGTTGTCGAGGTGGGCGACCACGTCCACGGCCCGTCGTACGGCGGACGTGTGCGGCCCGTACTCGTCGCCGGTGGTCGACAGGGTCGGCAGGCCGCCGAAGACGGCGAGCCACGGCTCGGCGAGGACGGCGCAGTCGCTGGGCGCCACCAGCAGCCGGGCGTACGCGGCCGCGACGGCGTCACGTGTGGCGGCCAGGGCGTGCCCGTAGCGCTGCACCACGAGGTCCCCGTGCGACTCGCGCGTCCAGTCCAGCACGTCGCGCTCGACCATGGACAGCAGTTCCGAGAGGTTGCCCATCGGCGTGCTGCTCAGCCGCTCGCCGATGCGCTGCAGGTCCCGCCCGGCCGGGGTTCCGTCGGCGAACGCCTCGCGCGCCGCCACCAGCACACTCAGCAGCCGCGGCGTGTCGGCGGTGGCCTCCTGGACGTGCGCCCAGGCGGCGCGCCGCTCCGGGGAGTCCTCGAACGTCGCCTCCAGCGCCGCCATGTCGCCGGGCGTCAGCCGCAGGCTGCGCTCGAGCACGTCGGACAGCTCGATCGCGTTGGGGTGGCGCACCAGGTCGATGGTGAGCAGTGACGAGCTGACGAGCGAGTACACCAGGGGCCTCCATGCCGTCCGTCCGCCGACCATAGCGAGCCAGTGGCCAGGATCTGCCCGGGTGCCGGTGAAGTGACGCCGGATGCCGGTCAAGTTCACTCGGGTGGCGTAGCGGACCTCGATCACGGGGAGCAGTCGGCTTGGATGAGGGCACCCGAGCGGAGGGAGCGAGCCAGCCGTGGCCGATCCGCGTGACCCGGTCGCCGACCTCAAGCGGATTGCGTTCCTGCTGGAGCGGGCCGGCGAGCCGTCGTACCGCGTCCGGGCTTTCCGGCGGGCCGCGACGACGATCGGCGCGCTCGACCCGGCCGACGTGGCGGACCGGGCGGCCACCGGGCGGCTCCGCGAGCTCGAGCACATCGGCGAGGTCACCGAGCGGACGGTCAACGAGTCGCTCGCCGGCGAGGAGCCGGTCTACCTGCGCCGGCTGGTCGCGACCGACGCCCGGCCGGTGGCCGAGGCCGGCGCCGACCTGCTCGCGGCGCTCAAGGGCGACTGCCACACGCACTCCGACTGGTCCGACGGCGGCAGCCCGATCCGGGAGATGGCCGAGTCGGCCCGCGACCTCCGCCACGAGTACGTCGTGCTGACCGACCACTCGCCGCGGCTCACGGTCGCCAACGGGCTGAGCCCGGAGCGGCTGCACGAGCAGCTCGACGTCGTCGCCGCCCTCAACGCCGAGCTGGCGCCGTTCCGCATCCTGACCGGCATCGAGGTCGACATCCTCGACGACGGCTCGCTGGACCAGACCGACGAGCTGCTGGAACGGCTCGACGTCGTCGTCGCCAGCGTCCACAGCAAGCTGCGGATGGACCGCGACGCGATGACCGAGCGGTTGGCGCGAGCCGTGGCCAATCCGCACACCGACGTGCTCGGGCACTGCACCGGCCGACTGGTCACCGGCCGCGGCCGCCCGGAGTCGCAGTTCGACCCGGAGATCGTCTTCGAGGCCTGCCGGCGGTTCGGTACGGCGGTCGAGGTCAACTCCCGCCCCGAGCGGCTCGACCCGCCGAAGCGGCTGCTGCGGCTGGCGGTCGAGGCGGGGTGCCACTTCTCCATCGACACCGACGCGCACGCGCCGGGACAGCTGACCTGGCAGAGCTACGGGTGCGACCGGGCCGCGGCGTGCGGCGTACCGGAGGAGCGCGTGATCAACACGTGGTCGGCCGACGAGCTGCTCGCCTGGACCGACGTGCACGACGCCTAGCGGTCGGTGTCGCCCGCCGGCGCCTCACGCTGCCGGGGGATCAGCCCCTCGACCGGGGTGATCAGCGTCCGATAGGTCGCGTCGTCGACCGCGTCGCGGACGAGCAGCGCGTAGACCCCGCCGAGGCAGTAGGTGAGCAGCTGGACGTCCTCGTGGGTCGTCGAGTTCTCGGTGCAGGACGGGCAGCGGCGGCTGAACGCCTCTGTGCCGGTGCGTCGGGCGAGGCGCCACAGGCGGCGGCGCCGGGTGACGACGGCCGCCTCCCACGCGGACTCCAGCGCGGCGGAGTGCGCCACCGGGTCGAGCGCGTCGGTGCGGTCGCTGACCGACTGCCACAGCAGCCGGCCCATGTCGTCGTGGCAGCGGCCGGCGAGCGACGGCAGCAGGCGAAAGAGCCGGGCGATGTCGCCGCGGTCGGGGCCGAAGTCGGGCTCGTCCATCCCGTCGACCGGGAACGTCGCGCGCCACGGCCCTAGCAGCGCGGCGTGCTCGTCGGCGGTGAGCGTCGGCTGCGCGTAGGCCGCCGCGATCGCGTCGCGGACCGCCTTCAGCGCCACGATCGTGACGCCGGCGTCGACGGTCAGGTAGTCGGCCTCGCCGTCGATGTCGTCGGCGAAGAGGAACGAGACACTGTCGAACGCCGTGAGCACCTCGAGGATGAGCGGCGAGTCGGGGCCGAGTGCGCGGGACCGGGCGCGGGCGGTGAGCTCCGTGTTGGACCACCGCGCGGCGAGCAGTGGCAGCTGCTCGTCGGTGAGGTGGATCATCTGCGCGAGCACACTGAAGATCTCACCGCGGTTGGGGTGGTCCTCGGTCCGTTGCATGGCCCGTGCGGTCACGGTGCTCCCTGGTCGAGATCTCGGGATGCGGTGTCGGTTCCTCTATCGGCGAAAGGCGCATTTCGCTGAACCTACGGTAGGGCCAGCGGGGCCGTATGCGGCAGAGGGTGAGCGTGGCGTAGCGCACTGTTGAGCAGAAATGGCCCGTTAGGACCACTTCCGACCCGCCCGGATGGACGGCTGGGCGGACTGGAGTAGCGGTAGACGCGCTTCGCGACTTGTGGTCCGCGCGGGATCTGGTTCGTGAGGCGATCGGAAGAGCAACCTGGAGGCGCTCTGATGCATGGGCGGTACGGCGACGCGCGGGTCGTGCGCGCGGCCGACCGCGCGACGTCGCTGCTGGCCGGGGTGCGGTCCAGGCACTCGTTCTCGTTCGGCGCGCACTACGCGCCGGGCAACACCCACTTCGGCGTCCTGGTCGCCTGCAACGACGACCTCCTCGCGCCGCGCAGTGGCTATCCGTCCCACCCGCACCGCGACGTGGAGATCGTCACCTGGGTGCTCGCCGGCGCGCTGGAGCACCGGGACTCCACCGGACGCGGGGAGCTCGTGACACCGGGCCTGGTCGCCTGCCTCAGCGCGGGCACCGGGGTGGAGCACAGCGAGGCCAACGCGTCCGCGACGGAGCCGCTGCACCTGGTGCAGATGTGGGTCGTCCCCGACGGTCGGCCGGCAGCGCCGGCGTACCAGGTGGCGGACCTGAGTGCTGAGCTGTCCACGGGTGGGCTGGTGACGCTCGCCACCGGCGACGCCGGAGGTGGCGCCGCCCTCCGGATCCGCCGGACGGACGCCGTGCTGCGTGGAAGCCGGCTCGGGCCGGGCGGCTCGGTCACCTGCTCCGACGCGCCGTACGTGCACCTCTTCGTGTGCACCGGCTCGGTGCGGATCGACGGCGTCGGGGAGCTCACCGCCGGCGACGCCGCCAGACTGGTCGCCCCCGGCGCCTGCGGGCTGACCGCGGGCACCGGGGGCGCCGAGCTGCTGCTCTGGGAGATGCAGACGTCGCTGTGACGTCAGGCGCGGCGGTCCTCGCCGTGGTGACCCAGCGCGGTCCACACGTCCTGCATGTTGCTGAACTCGCGACCGGCCGGCAGCCGGCTGAGCTCCTCGACGATCCACGCCGGCGACTGCTCCTCGACCGCCGTGTCCACGATCACGTCACGCACGGCGGGGAAGACCGACGGGCGCAGGTGCTTTGCTATCTCGGCGCGCATGTCGAGCTCGGAGACGGACATCCCGTTGCCGAGCCGCTCCTCCTGCAGGTCCAGGATCTGGTGCGCCTCCGGCTGGTCCTCGCCGGACGGCTCGGCCATCCGCCACTCCTCCGCGCGGCTCTCCTCGACGCGGCCGTGCGTGAGCGCGTCGGTCTCGTGCTTGAGTGCCTCGTCCAGCTGCCTGCCGTGCTTGGTGTTGCCTCTCTCCATGGTCCTGCCTTCCTACGAGGTCGGTCGGGCCTACTCGTCCGCTACCCCGGTCGGCGCCTCCGGACACGGCGGCGCCGGCCAGTGTTCCCTCCGGCGCCGACGTGGGCAGTCCGTCAGGAGACCCGACCGAGGAGCGGACATGACCGATACCAATCCGTACGCCGACGACCCCCGGCTGCACGCCCCGTCCGGCGCGGACGGCCGCAGTGAGAAGTCGGTCGCACCGGGTCCGGGCGCCAGCTCGCCCGGCGACGTCGCCAGCGAGGAGCAGGCCGCGCGGGAGGCGGGCGGGCAGGCCGCCGGGGTCGCCGGGGTGGACGCCGAGCGCGCTGCGCCGATCCCCAAGGACGACGTGGACGCCCTCGCCCAGCCAGGGACGGCGTCGGCGGAGCCGGGCGCCGTCACGCCGGACGAGTGACATCTGCTCGCGCGTCCCCGGGACCCGGCCAGACATACGGCAGGTCGCCGGGTACGTCGGCGAACTGGGACTGGTAGTGCCCCGGGTCCTTGCGGATCAGGGCCGAGCGGTGTGACCGGTGGACGTCGCGCCGGCCGAGCCACGGGGGCAGCTGCGCCGCCCGCCGGAGCTCGGGCTGGCTTCGCGGCTCGCGGCCCAGCTCGGCGATGATCTTGTCGCGGCAGGTGTCGGCGTGACCTTGCCGGACCCACTCGTCGCACACCGCCAGGCCGTAGGCCGCCAGCGCCTCGTCGTACCCGCGCCACATCTTGACTGCGGGGTGGTGCCGCCAGCCGTAGCCCGGGACGGTGAGCGCGCGGAGCACCTGCAGCGCCTCGACGCGCTGCTTGCCGAGCCGGGCGCGGTCCAGTGTCCGGGCGCTGCGGCTGAACGACGCGTAGGGGAGGAACGTCTGCACGCCACCATCGTCGGCGCGCGCACGCGCCGTCGCCACCGGACGGTCAGCAGCCCTTGGTCTCCAGGTAGAACCCCAGCCAGGCCGACTTGCCGTCCCCGGACACGTGGTAGGAGCCGGAGACGTCCCGGCCGGCGACCTCCTTGGCGAAGTACTCGGTGGCCGGCTCGGTGTAGTCCCGGCGCCGCCAGCCCTCTCGCTCGAAGGCGCGCCGGTAGAACGCCGGCAGCTCGGTCGCCGTACCGACCGTGTCCTGGCGGCTGAGGTGCGGCGCGCACTTGCCGTCCGCGCAGCACAGCTCAGACTGCCCCGGCTGGCTCGTCGCCCCGGGCGGCGCCGGGAACACGCTGAGCTCCTGCTCGAGGACGGTCAGGGCGCGACGGTCGACGCGCGCCGCGTCCCGCCGGCGCAGCACCTCTGCGACCCCGAGACCGGCGGCGAACGCGAGTGCGACCGCGAGCAGCGTGCCGATCAGCCGGCGGCCGCGCACACGGCTCACGCGCGCGGCTCCGCAGCCGCCTCGGCCAGCCGTGCGCGCAGCCGGCCGCGTACCTCGTCAGGGGTGTAGGCGCGCCGTCGGCGCTCCGCCCTCGCCACTGCGACGCCGGTCGCCGCGACACCAACCACGCTCGCCAGACCGACGGCCTTCCACCACCAGCGCATGCCCCTAGGCTACGGCCGTGCCCGGCAAAGAGCTAAGCCTCGACGAGGCCGTCGACCTCACCCGCACCGGGGACGTCTGGCTCTTCCGCGGCAGGACAGCCGCGGACCGCGCGATCCAGGTCACGACGAACAGTCCGGTCAACCACGTCGGCATGTCGGTCGTCATCGACGACCTGCCGCCGCTGATGTGGCACGCCGAGCTCGGGCGCTCGCTGCCGGACATGTGGTCCGGCGGCCACCAGCGCGGCGTCCAGCTGCACGACCTGCGCGACGCGGTGACCGTCTGGGGGACCCGCTACGGGCAGCGGGCGTGGCTGCGCCAGCTGGACATCGACGTCAGCCGCGACATGGAGGACGCGCTGCTGCGCACGATCGCCCGGCTCGACGGCACGCCGTTCCCGACGACGGCACGGCTGGCCGGCCGGTGGGTCGGTGGGCGGCTCCCCAGGCTGCGCCGTGCACACCCGGACGCCGAGCTGGAGAGCGCCTACTGCGCGGAGGTCGTCGCCGTCACCTACTGGGCGATGGGGCTGCTCCCCGCCGGGGTGCGGCCGAGCTGGTACGACCCCGGCCGGTTCTGGAGCGGCGACGACCTCGAGCTGGTCGCCGCGTCGCTCGGCGGGGAGATCCCGGTCCGTGTCCCGGCGGCGAGGTGACGGCCGGCGTACCCCTCAGGTGCCCGGGTTGTTGCCCTCGTTCGAGGCGGCGTCGCCCGACACCTGCTCGTTGAGCAGCTGGTAGCGCTCGATCGCCTGCGACACGACCTCGGCCTTGATCTCGCCGCGGCGCGCCAGCGACTCGAGGACCGCCACCGTGATGCTTTCCGGGTCGATGTGGAAGTGCCGGCGCAGCGCCGCCCGGGTGTCGGAGCGGCCGAAGCCGTCCGTGCCGAGCGAGGTGTAGTCGCCCGGCACCCAGCGCGAGATCTGGTCCTGGACCGCGCGCATCCAGTCGCTCACCGCGATGAACGGGCCGTCGGCGCCGCCCAGCGCCTGCGTGACGTACGGCGTGCGGGCGGGCTCCTCCGGGTGCAGCAGGTTGTGCGTCTCGCAGGCGACGGCGTCCCGGCGCAGCTCGTTCCACGACGTCACCGACCACACGTCGGCGCCGACACCCCAGTCCTCGCCGAGCAGGTGCTGCGCCTCGAGCGCCTGCCGAACACCGATCCCCGACGCGAGGATCTGGGCCTTGTGGTCGGGGCCCGCGGGCGCCTCCTGGAAGCGGTAGATCCCGCGGACGACGCCTTCCTCGAGGCCGTCGAGCTGCGGCGCGATCGGCTGGACGTAGGGCTCGTTGTAGAGCGCGATGTAGTAGAAGACGTTCTCCGGGTCGTCGCCGTACATCCGGCGGAGGCCGTCCTTGACGATGAACGCCACCTCGAACGCGAACGCCGGGTCGTAGGCCAGGCAGGCCGGGTTGGTCGACGCCAGCAGCAGGCTGTGGCCGTCCTGGTGCTGCAGGCCCTCGCCGTTCAGCGTCGTGCGGCCGGCCGTCGCGCCGAGCAGGAAGCCGCGGCCGAGCTGGTCGGCGAGCTGCCACATCTGGTCGCCGGTCCGCTGGAACCCGAACATCGAGTAGAAGATGTAGATCGGGATCATCGGCTCGCCATGTGTGGCGTACGACGACGCGGCCGCGATGGTCGTGGCCATCGAGCCGGCCTCGCTGATGCCCTCGTGCAGGATCTGCCCGCGCTCGCTCTCCTTGTAGGACAGCAGGAGCTCGCGGTCTACGGCCTCGTAGGTCTGCCCGTGCGGCGAGTAGATCTTCAGCGTCGGGAAGAGCGAGTCCATGCCGAACGTGCGCGCCTCGTCGGGGATGACCGGGACGAAGCGCGGACCGATGCTGGGGTCCTTGAGCAGGTCCTTGAGCAGCCGGACGAACGCCATCGTGGTGGCGACGGCCTGCTTGCCCGACCCCTTCATCATGTCGTCGTAGACCTCGCGCGCCGGCAGGGCGAGCGGCTTGGCGGTGACCTTGCGGCTCGGCAGGTAGCCGCCGAGCGCGCGGCGGCGCTCCTGCATGTACTGGATCTCGTCGCTGTCCTTGCCCGGGTGGTAGTACGGCGGCAGCTCGCCCTCGAGCGCCGAGTCGGGGATGTCGAGGTAGAGCCGGTCGCGGAACCGCTTGAGGTCGTCCTTGCTGAGCTTCTTCATCTGGTGCGTCGCGTTGCGCGCCTCGAAGTCCTTGCCCAGGGTCCAGCCCTTGATGGTCTGCGCGAGGATCACCGTCGGCTGGCCGGTGTGCTCGGTCGCGGCCTTGAACGCCGCGTAGACCTTGCGGTAGTCGTGGCCGCCGCGGGAGAGCTTGCGCAGCTCGTCGTCGCTCATGTGGTCGACCATCTTGCGCAGCCGCGGGTCGGGCCCGAAGAACTTCTCCCGGATGTAGGCGCCGGTCTCGACCGAGTAGGTCTGGAACTGGCCGTCCGGCGTCGTGTTCATCTGGTTGACCAGTACGCCGTCGACGTCGCGGGCGAGCAGCGGGTCCCAGTCGCGTCCCCAGACGACCTTGATGACGTTCCAGCCGGCGCCGCGGAAGTAGGACTCCAGCTCCTGGATGACCTTGCCATTGCCGCGGACCGGTCCGTCGAGCCGCTGGAGGTTGCAGTTGATGACGAACGTCAGGTTGTCGAGCTCCTCGCGGGACGCGAGGCCGATCGCGCCGAGCGACTCCGGCTCGTCCATCTCGCCGTCACCCAGGAACGCCCACACCCGGCTGCGCGAGGTGTCCTTGATGCCGCGCGAGTGCAGGTAGCGGTTGAAGCGCGCCTGGTAGATCGCGCCGATCGGCCCCAGACCCATCGAGACGGTCGGGAACTCCCAGAAGTCCGGCATCAGCCGCGGGTGCGGGTACGACGAGAGCGGCGTGTCGCTCGACTCCTGGCGGAAGCTGTCGAGGTGGGCCTCGGACAGCCGGCCCTCGAGGAACGCGCGGGCGTAGATGCCGGGGGAGGCGTGACCCTGGAAGAAGATCTGGTCGCCGGAGTCGCCGCCCTCCTTGCCGCGGAAGAAGTGGTTGAAGCCGACCTCGTAGAGGCTCGCGCTCGACGCGTAGGTCGCGATGTGGCCGCCGACGCCGAGCCCCGGCCGGTTGGCGCGGCTGACCATGATGGCGGCGTTCCACCGGATGTAGGCCCGGATGCGGCGCTCCACGTGCTCGTCGCCGGGGAACCACGGCTCGGCCTCGGGGGCGATGGTGTTGATGTAGTCGGTGCTGCGCAGCGCCGGCACGCCGACCTGGTTGGCCCGCGCCCGCTCGAGCATCTTCAGCATCAGGAAGCGCGCGCGCTGCCGGCCGTGCGTGGAGATGACCTGGTCGAGCGACTCCAGCCACTCGCCGGTCTCGTCCGGGTCGATGTCCGGGAGCTGGGTCGGCAGGCCGTCGGTGATGATCGACTGACGGTCGGAACTCGCTACCACTGTGGCTCCTGACGCTGTCCGTGGCGCTGGTGTGGGGGTCGCCCGCACCATTGTCGCGCAGATCCGGAAGCGCTTGCCATCGTGACCGCTCCGATACCGCGCCGTGCTCTTCGTCCGAGACGATCCGCCGCATGGCTCGAGTCGCCGGAGTGATGATTGTCATAGCGCTGACCGCCTGTACTGCGGACCGTGACGCTGCCACGGACAGGTCGCCGACCACCACCGCGAGCCCGACCACCACCGGGAGTCCCACGCCGAGCCCGACCCCCGCCGCGC
>DASQMY010000094.1:0-4312 GCA_035645255.1 Mycobacteriales bacterium | reverse complement strand
CAGGATGAACGGGGCGGTCTGGTTGCCCAGCTGGACCTCGAGCAGCTCGACCGGGTCAACCTCGTCCACGACCTGGCTCCAGCTGTTGTGCGGCTGCAGGTCGGGCGCGAGACCGGCCGCGTCGACGCCGGCTCCCGCGGCGATGCGGTTCGACGCAGCCGCACCGGGCGTGAGCGCCAGCGCGGTCAGGGCCTGCGGCGCCGGGGACCAGTGCGCGCTGCCGGCGCGCCCGAGCGTGACGACCTCCGGCAGCGCGCCGCCCGGCAGCGGGGTCCGTGCGGCCGCGGCCAGGTGCGCGTACGCCTCGGGCGAGCGCCGCACGGTCTGTGCGGCGTTGTTGATCAGGATGTCCAGGGAGCCGCGTGCTGCCACGTCGTCCGCGAGCGCGACGACCTGCCCCGGGTCGCGCAGGTCGAGCCCGACGACGCGCAGCCGGCCGAGCCACTGGCCGCTGTCGGGCATCGCCTTGAAGCGCCGCATGGCATCGTCCGGGAAGCGCGTCGTGATAGTCGTGTGAGCGCCGTCGCGCAACAGCCGAAGGGCGATGTACATGCCGATCTTGGCCCTCCCGCCCGTGAGCAGTGCGCGGCGCCCGCGCAGGTCGGTACGCGCGTCGCGCCGTTCGTGGTTGCGCGCCGCGCACGCCGGGCAGAGCTGGTGATAGAAGGCGTCGACGTCGCGGTAGCGCTGCTTGCAGACGTAGCACCCGCGGGCGCGCAGCAGCGTGCCGGCGCCGCCGGCAGACGCCCGCGCCGTCAGAGGCCGCCCGCGGGTCTCGTCGTCGATCCGGCCTGGCGCGCCGGTCGCCGTCGCTGCCGTGACCGCCGCGTCGCTCGCGCGGACCTGCATCCGTCGCGCGGTGCGTCGCTGCCGCTTGAGCGTCTTGAACAGGCGGCCGACCTCACGCCGCACCGCGACGGCATCCGGGTGCTCGGGCGGGAGCTCCTGAACCTCGGCCAGCACGCGCAGTGCGGCGGCCAGGCGGTCAGGGTCGATCCGCTCCATCAGACCGGCGGCGCCGCCGACTCACGCGTGATGTCGCTCGTGTTCACCGGCTGGGTGAAGCGCTCGAACGGCAACGTCACCCCGGCAGGCGTGGTGACGTCGCTGCGCCGGTACTCCGTCACCAGCTGCGCGCCGTCCAGGGCCATCAGGGCGTAGCCGTGCTCGCGCCCGTTGTACTGGCGGTTCCAGGGTGATGCGGCCTGGACCGTCGCCTCGGGCGTGTCGAAGCCGGGCGAGGTCACCGAGCCGCCGACGTACTCCACCGCCGAGGGCCGCATGGTGCCGGTGCCGAGCGCGGGGAAGTCGCTCGCGAGAAGGTTGCAGGAGAAGACATGGGCATCGCCGGTCAGGAACACGACGTTTGGGATGCCGAGCCGCTCGATCTCGGCCAGCAGCCGTACGCGATCCTCCGGGTAGCCGTCCCAGGCGTCGCGCACCTCGCCGACGCCGAACGGGTTGGCGGCGACGCTCACCTGCTGGGCGATCAGTTTCCAGGTCGCGCGCGAGGAACGCAGCCCGTAGAGCAGCCAGCGCATCTGCCGGTCGCCGAGGATCCGGCGTGGCTGTCCGTCCTGATCGCCGGTCCGGTACTGGCGTCCGTCGAGCAGGAACAGGTCCGCCACGGCACCGAGCCTGATGCGCCTGAAGATCCTGTAGCGATCGCTCGGGTCGACGACGCGCGGGATCCACTCGCTCGCGGCGCGGTAGCCGGCGACCCGCTGCAGCGGTGGTGGCGGCGGCAGGTTGTCGCTGTAGTTGTTCTCGACCTCATGGTCGTCCCAGATGTGCAGCGCGGGGTGCAGCCGGTGCAGCTCGCGCAGCCCTTCGTCGCCGCGGTAGGTGCGGTACTTGCGGCGGTAGGAGCGCAGGTCCGTCGCATTGTGCGGGTCGGGCCGCAGGTCGAGCGCGTTCACCGGCCGCGAGCGCTCGTAGATGTAGTCGCCGAGGAACAGGTACAGGTCGAGGTCCTCGGTCGCGGCATGTGCGTGGGCGCTGAAGTAGCCCGACGTGTACTGCTGGCAGGACGAGAACGCGATCCGCACCGGCGCCGTCGAGTCGAGCGGCGCACGCGTGCGCGTGCGTCCGACGGGCGAGGCGCTGGTGGACGTCTGCCAGACGTAGAAGTATTCCGTCGCCGGCTCGAGTCCGCCGACGCGCGCCTTGAGCGAGTGGCCGATCCCGCGTCCGGTGGGGACGACCGCCGTCGCCACCACGCGCCGCATGCCCTCGTCGCGCGCGACGATCAGGCGCGCCCCCGAGTGCGGCCGCTCCGTGCTGATCCGCGACCAGAAGGTGACGGCCTTGCGGCCAGGCTCTCCGGACGCGACTCCGTCGCGGAAGCTGCCCGGACCGACGCGCGCGTTCGCGCGCAGCCGCGCACCCCACGCCGGCGGGATCGCCGCCGTGAACGCGGTCGCGGCCGTGGCGGCCACCAGCTCGCGCCTGGTCGACGGCCTCATCGCAGCCGTCCCCCGACACGCGTGCGCACGGACTCCCGCATGCCGAGCCGCGACACCCCGCTCACGCGCAGGCGGTAGACCCCGGGGCGGAAGCTGCGCCAGCGCGACAGGAACACGAGCTCCGGCCCCTTCAACCGGACCGCTCGGCCTTGAGCGTAGATCCGCCCGCGCGGGCCGTAGAGCCGCAGCTGCGCGTCGCAGACCGACGCGCCGCGTACGACGATCCGCAGCGGCACCCGCACGGAGCCGTTCAACTGGCGGGCGAAGCCGGTCAGTGGCGGGCCGGTGATCCGCCCGCGCTCGATCTGCCCGCGCTGGCAGCCGCCCGGAAAGCCGCGTCCCGGGCCGCCGGGGGACGGGTCGAAGCCGCCCGGACCGCCGTCGATCACCGTCGCGCCGGCTCCCGGCTCAACGCCCAGCAGTGCCGGCGCGGCCGCGAGGCGATCGCTCCCGATACGGATCCACAGCGGCTGGCGCTTGCGCGTGCGAACCATCATCTCCAGCCGCCCGCTCCGCTCGCGATTGACGCAGTCGAGCGCGTTCGCGCTCGTCGGGGTGCGCCCGGCGAACACGGCCAGGGTCGTCGCCGCCCGACCGGCGACGCTCACCAGCCGGCGACCGCGGGAACCCGGCACCAGGCGGCGCCAGACCGTCCCCATGCTGGGGCAGGCGGGCTGGGCGGGATCCTCGCCGGTGATCGTCGACTGCGCCAGCTCGATCGACGTCGGCCGCTTGCCGGACGCGAACGGAGTGGCGGCGTCGGCGCGGTCGCCGAGCGGCGGTATCAGCCCCACGAGCGGATCGAGCCCCGCGGGTGGATCGGCGGCGAGCGAGAGCACGACACGCTCGTCGTCGGCGGAGGACATGCGCCCGCGCCGGCCGACCTGGAGCAGCAGCGCGTGGTTGGCGGGCACGCGCAGCGTGATCGCGGAGGCCGGCTCCTCCGCGGCCGACGCGCCCCCGTCCTCGATCCCGGCGCAGACGTTCGCCACGGTCGTCCTGAGGGCGGGCGGCGCGGCCGGGGCCGGCAGGAGCTCGGGCTGGACGAAAGCGGCCAGGTCGATGGGATCCAGCGTACGACCGGTCGCCTCGACGGTCAGCTCCTGCGCAACCGGCGCCTCCGGCACCCGGTACCAGACCGTGCGCGCGAACGACCCGGGGCCGAAGCAGAGCGGCACACCGGGGTCGGGCGTCGACTCGAACAGCTCGGCGATCGCCTGCTGCTCGCGCGGCATCCCGTTGACCGTCGTGTACGGCGAGAACGCCCCGGGGGTGACTGGCGCGTCGTTGGCGGGCGGTGCCGCGGCCGCGACCGACGAGCCCCATCCGGCCATCAGCACGACGGCAACTGCAAATAGGAGCGGGGGGCGGCTGAACATCACAGATCACGAACCCAGCGTCCGGCTGCGAGTTCCGCACTGACGGTAGCGGGGTGGCCGGTCGGGACTTCGCCGCTAGCGCGCGATGGCGGCGCGGATCACGCCCGCGAGGCGCTCGGCGGCGGCCTCCAGCTCGTCCTCGCCCAGGTGGCTGAACGACAGCCGCAGCGTGTTGCGGCCGTGATCGCCGGCGTGGAACGGCGGGCCTGGGACATATGCCACCCCGGCTGCGATCGCGGCCGACCGCAGCGCGAGCGCGTCGAGCTCGGCCGGAAGCGTCAGCCAGGTCAGGAAACCGCCCGCCGGCTGGGTCCACTCGACGTCCTCGGGCATGTGACGCGACAGCGCGGCGGACAGGGCCGCCCACTGCGCCGCGTAGAGTGCGCGCGCGGCGGGCAGGTGGCGCTCGAAGCCCCCGGCGCCGCCGCCCGCCGTCACGACGACCGTGGCGAACGTCTGCGCCGGGAT
>DASQMY010000093.1:0-10400 GCA_035645255.1 Mycobacteriales bacterium | reverse complement strand
GATCTGCATCCGCACCTCCCGGGTGGAGCGGTGGTCCCGCTCGCGGAACACTACGTCGCGGGCGGCGACCGTGGCCCGGTGACCTCGAGGAGCCCGGCCGGTGAGTGCACCCGTGACGTTCGCAGTGGTCGGCGCCGGCTGGCGCGCGCAGTTCTTCCTCCGGCTCGCCGCGCTGATGCCGGACCGGCTCCGGGTCGCCGGCGTCGTCGTGCGCCGGTCGGAGGTGGCCGAGGAGGTCGGCCGGACGTGGGCCGTGCCGGCGGAGCGGTCGCTCGGCGACCTGCTCGCCCGCGAACGCCCGGACTTCGTGGTCAGCAGCGTCTCCTGGGAGGCCAACCCCGGCGTGATCCAGGCGGCCGTCGCCGCCGGCCTGCCGGTGCTGGCCGAGACGCCGCCCGCACCGGACGCCGCGGGGCTCCGGGCGCTGTGGGCGGCGGTCGGCGCGACCGGGCTGGTGCAGATCGCCGAGCAGTACCTGATGTACCCCGGGCACGCCGCGCGGCTGGAGCTGGTGCGCCGCGGAGTCGTCGGTACGCCGACGTCGGTCCAGGTCTCGTCGACCCACCTCTACCACGCCGTCTCGATGATCCGCGGACTGCTCGGCGTGGGGGGTGGACCGGCGACGGTCGATGCGCGCGAGTTCGTCGCACCGCTCGCCGACCCGCTGACCAAGACCGGCTGGACCGGCGACGACACCCCGAGACCGGCGGCCACGACGATCGCCACGATCGACTTCGGCGGCGGCGCGATGGGGCTCTACGACTTCACCGACAACCAGTGGCACAACCAGCTGCGCAGCCGCCGGCTCGTCGTCCGCGGCAGCACCGGCGAGATCGTCGACGACGAGGTGGTCCGGCTGGCTGGCGAGCGGACGATCCTCCGCTCGCCGATCGTCCGCCGGCAGATCGGCTACGACCTCGACCTCGACGGCTACGACACCGACCACATCTCGTTCGAGGGGCACGTCCTCTTCCGCAACGAGTTCACCGGGCTCCGGCTCGCCGACGAGGACGTCGCCCTCGCGACGCTGCTGACCCGGATGGCCGCGTGGTGCCGCGACGAGGGCGCGCCGCCGTACCCGCTCGCGAAAGGCTGCCAGGACCACCTGCTCGGCCTGGCGATCGGCGATTCGGTGGCGGCCGGCCGACCCGTGGTCACCGCGGTGGAACCCTGGGCGCACAGTCGACGAGGCACCGCGCCGTGACAACGTGGCGACGGCCGGCGCACCGCGCCGGCCCGTCCTGCCTCGTGTCCCGCCCTGGTCGTCTCAGCCGGCTAGCCCGAACAGGCCGCAGGTGACGGCCTGCGCGCCCTCCGACCACTCGTCGTACGCCGGACCCGTCTTGTCGATGAGGGTGTCGGTCGCCAGGTCCCACACCTCTCGGCCGGTCGTGTGGAACACCGCCCCCTGGCCCGGCTGGGTCACCGTGCGGTAGTTCCCAGTGCTGGTGAAGGTGCCCGCGACGAAGTCCCACGTGACGGTGCGCGTGCCGCGGAAGGTGTAACGGTCGCCGGTCGAGAGGTTCTCGAAGATGCCGACGTAGTTGATGTTGCGCAGCTCGCGCAGCACCTCACCGTTGTCGCCGTACGTGAAGTGCCGGTTGCGGACGATGTCGAAGCCGAGCCCGATCTCCGTCCCGTCGGCGCACGTCGCCACGACCTCGTCCGACGGCGCCCAGGACAGCGCCGA
Source organism: Mycobacteriales bacterium (assembly GCA_035645255.1). Classification (GTDB taxonomy): domain Bacteria; phylum Actinomycetota; class Actinomycetes; order BP-191; family BP-191; genus DASQMY01. The sequence continues at coordinate 8,710 of DASQMY010000093.1, read as the reverse complement.
CCGGGTGTTGTCGCCGGCGCTGGCACCGCCCGCCGTACCGATCAGCAGCCCGCTCGTCAGTGCCGCCACGATCGCCTTGTGCAGTCCCCGCATGGTCCTCACCCCTAATGGTCTCGACTTCTGGCGGGAGCTCGTCTCCCGTCGCCGGGGACACTGCGGAGTGTCGGTCGCACCCCGGTCGCACCGCGGTCGCACAGCGGGCACCAGCGGTCGCTCGTCGGTCGCAGTCTGGATCGACGCAGGTCAGGGCAGGTCGGCGCAGGTCGACCGGTGCGGCTCACCGGGCTTCGCGACGGCCCACTCGTCGGCCGTCATGTCGCGGTTCGCGGCGGCGCAGGCCGCCCGGAGCCAGGCCGAAGGGTCGGTGGAGATCTCCGCAATGCCCTTGTCCTCGTAGTAGACGCGCAGGCCGCGACCGCCCTCGGTGAAGCTCAGGAACCCCCAGGTGCGCTTGTCGAGCACCGGCTTCCCGATCGGGCTCCAGCTCCTGGTGTCCCACAGCGTGACGTCGCCGTCGGTCCCCATGCTCGCGAGCAGGCGGCCGTCCGGACTCACCTCGAGGTCGATGACCCAGCCGCCGGTGATCAGCCTCGTCACCGCAACGGGTGTCAGGTCCGCGGCGCCGAGGAAGTGGATCTGCCCGGTGAAGCCGCCGGCCACCAGCGTGCGCCCGTCGGCGGACCAGGTCAGCGAGAGCACGCGCTCACGCGACGCGAGGGTCGCCTCGCGAAGCAGGCCGCCGGTCGCCACATCGACGAGCAGCACCCGGTCCAGCCGGCCGACCGCTGCCACGCGGCCGTCGGGCGTGACCGCCACGGTCGGCGTCCCGTCGAAGGCTTCAGTGGGCGACAGCGCCAGCGGCCGGCCGACAACCGATCGGGTGCGCAGGTCGACGACAGCAACGCCCGTCGAGCCGTTGATCACCGCCCGGCTGCCGTCGCTGGTTGCGGCGACCCCGATCGCCGGCCAGGGCAGGCGGACGTCCGTCGTCAACCGGCCGGTCCTCGCGTCCCATGCCACCAGGTGGCCGCGGTCCTCCAGCGGCCGGTGTGTCTCCTTGTCGAACTCGGTGATCGCGCCGAGCGCGGTCGTCCCGTCGTCTGTCATCGCTGTGCCGGCGACCTGACAGTCGCAACCGCTCGGGAGGGGCAGCTCGCCGTGCAGGTCCTCGCCGGTGGTGGCGTCGATGAGATGACCAGGGTTGGTCCTCGTCTCGTAGAACGGCGTCATCACCGCCACGTCGCCGCGAGCGCTCGTTTCCCCGACGTGCGGCGCTGTCTCGATGCGGCGGGACCGGACTGGCCCGAGCCGGCCGGTCAGGTCCAGAGCGACCGCCGTGCCGTCGCGGCCGGACGTCCACACCAGGTCGCGGTCGGGCCCGGCAAATCGGGCTGCGAGCACGGCGCCGCTGTGCGCGGTGAACTCGCGGACGATCTCGCCGGTCACTCCGGAGCGCAACTGCACCGTCTCGTCGACGGCCGTCAGCAGACTGCCGCCGCCAGGGCCGAACTCGGCGCTGCGGAGATCACCGACGACCCGCTGCGCCGCCCCGGCGGGCCGAAGCTTGCGGGCGTCGTACACGCGGAGCGTCCGGCTGTCGCCGGCCTCCGTGACGGCCGCGATCCGACTGCCGTCCGAGGAGACGGCCCGGGCGATCCCAGGCAGCGCCCGGAAGCCGGCGTCCGGCTGCCCGGGGTCGAACACCACCGGTCGCGGCGGCTTGTCGGGAGCGGTGACGGTGATGCTGACCCGGCCGTCCGGCCAAGCCAGGAAGTCGTGGGGGAACTCGATGGCGTCCGGCCAGCGGACGGCCGAGGTCACCCGCCCGGAAGCGGCGTCGGCCGTGAACACGTGCGAGACGGTGGAGAAGACGATGCGGTCGCCGGCGAGCCAGCCGGCGGAGTCGGCCACGTGGTCGTCGGCGTCCTCACCCGCCACCGCGCGAGCGTCCGCCGTCGTGATGGTCCAGAGCGCTCGTCCGTCCGACGCGTCGACGAGCATGATCCGCAAGCCTTCGCCGAGCGACATGACGAGCAGCCGCGCGCCGTCCGGGGAGGGCACCAGTCCAGCAGCCTGCGCCGCCTCCGGCATGGTCACCGTCCAGTGCGCGCGCCCCGTCATCGCGTCGACGGCCTGTAGCCGGCCGACGTTGTCGGCCAGGTAGACGGTCCGTCCGTCCGCGCTGACACCCATCCGCAGGAAGCGGTCTGGGGTGCGGACTCGCGTCACGAGGTCGGGCGACCGCGCGATGAGCGTCAACAGCGCACCGTAGGTGTCCGGGCTCCGCTCGACTCGAACGGCCTCGACCGCCTTCAGAAGAGCCAGGTCGGGATAGTCCTCGTTCAACGCGGTGGCCGCGAGCCGTCTCGCGTCGGCCGACCGGGTCGCCGCCTGCGCCTGCGACCGAGCTCGCGTCGCGAGGAGCCCGGCGAGGACGGCGAGTGTGAGCAGGGCGACGACTCCGCCGAGCAGCCAGCGCAGCCGGCGGTTCTGCCTGGACGCTGTGGCCGCCCGTTCGTCGGCAGCACGCCGGTCCGCGTCGAGTGCTGAGCGGCCTGCCTCGAGGAACTCGCGCTCCGTCGCGGTGATCTCCTGGGGCCTCATCTCGGCGACCTCCAGCGCCGCCGCGAGCCGGGTACCGCGCCACAGCGCGGTCGGCTCCCTTCCCTCTGCCACCCATTCGCTGGCCGCTACGGCGAGCCGCCGCTGCACCTCCCGCCCGGCCGAGTCCTCCGCGAGCCAGCCACGCAGCCGCGGCCACTCGCGGAACAGCGACTCGTGTGCCACCTCTACGAACCCGTCGGACACGGTCAGCAGCCGCGCCGCCGCGAGCACTTCCACAGCGCCCCTGGCGTCCGACGTGGGCAGCCCGCTCAGCTCGCCGAGAGGCACCCGCCGGCGGGTGACTCCGGCGCCTTCGCCCGGACCGGTCAGCCGCAGTAGCAGCAGCCGGACGGCCGCCTGTTCGCCAGGCGGAAGGGTGGTGTAGGTCTCCTCGGCGAGGTGCGCGATCGCCCCGCTGAGGCCGCCCGTCGCGACGTAGGCCGCGAAGGTGAGCCGGTTGCCGTCACGCTGCTCCCAAAGCTGGGTCAGCGACGACGAGAGCAGAGGCAGCAGGCCGGGCTCACTGCCTGCGTCGGTGACCATCGCGTCTGCGAGGCCGTCGTCGAGCACGAGGCCGGCTCGGTCAGCCGGGCGCTCGACCGCCCGGCGTACCTCCGGCGGGGTCGGGGCACCTACCAGCACCGTCGCGTCCGCAAGCCGGGTTGCGAGTTGAGAATGCTCGGCGAGCTCGCCGACGAAGTCGGCCCGCGTCACGAGCACGACCGTCACCGGGGCGTCGACGTCTGCGGTCAGCTCGACGAGGGTGTCGAGGAACGCCGCCCGCTCGCCGTCGTCTCCGCACGCGGTCCACAGCTCCTCGAGCTGGTCGACGACGAGCACCACCCGGCTCGTCGAGTCCTGCGCACGGATGAGCTGGCCGAGCAGGTCACCGACCTCGACCTGTCGGCTGCCGAGGGCCTTCCTGGCCAGCTCGCGCATCGGGTGCTCGCCTGGGCGCATCACGATGTGCGTCCAAGCGGCGCTGCCGGGCAGCACGTCATCGGCCAGGGCCGCGAGCAGGCCGGCGCGTACGGCGGACGACTTGCCGCTCCCCGACGCACCGACTACGGCCACCAGCCGCGCACCCGCCAGCCTGGACACCAGCTCCGCGACCAGCCGCTCCCTGCCGGCGAACCACGGCGCGTCGGAGACGTCGTAGGCGTGCAGCCCGCGCCACGGGCAGCAGTCGGGTGCGATCGGGGCCGAAGCCGCGATCTCCTGTAGCGCTACGACGCCGGCGGTCAGGTCGGCGCGCGCAGACGAGAGCGACACGCTCGACAGGTCAGCGCGCACGGCGGCGTCCTCGACGCGGCCTGCCGCGGCCTGGCGGGCCAGGCGTATCGCGCAGTCGTGTACGGCGCCTGGCCAGCCGCCGGACTCGCCGAGCACTTCGGCCGCTACACCGCGTGCGGCGCCCTCGCCGACGTACGACCGGACCAGCGCGAGCACGTCGTCGTGGCCGAGCGGCGCGAGGGTGATGGTCTCCACGTCGGCCGGAACCGGGGCGGCCGAGTCGAGCAGCTGCACCACCAGCACGCAACGAGCGGCGCGGGGCGCAGGCGCCCGATCTGCGACGACGAGCGTGGGGCGACCGTCGGCGGGCGGCGGGGGCGGCGAGCTGCGTGGGTCGACGAGGACGACGTCGCCGCCGGACTCGGCAACGTCCGCGGCCAGCGCGGCGGCCAGCCGGGTCCGTCCGCTGCCGACCGGACCGCTGATGACGACGGTGGCTGCGGCGCCCGCCGTCACGCGCCGCCACGCCGACCGGAGCACCTCGAGCTCGCGGACGCGACCCAGCAGCGGGCCCGGTGGCGCGACCAGACCGGCGGGGAGCCGCGCCGCGCGGCGGGGACCGTCCAGCGTGGCGTCCTGGGCGAGCATGCGCTTCTGCAGCTCCCGAAGCTCCGGACCCGGGTCGATGCCGAGCTCGTCCGCGAGGACCTCGCTGGCGCGCCGCAGCGCGCCGAGCGCGTCGCCCTGCCGCCCACTGCGATAGAGGGCGAGCGCGAGCAGGCCCCACGCCCGTTCGCGGAGCGGGTGCTCTGCAACGAGCCGCTCTAGCTCCGCCACGACGACTGAGGTGCGGCCGCACTCGAGCTCAGCCGTCAACCGGTCCTCGATCGCGGCCAGCCGGAGCTCCTCGAGCCGGCGCGCTTCTGCCTGGCCGAACGACGTGGACTCGAAGCCGGCGTACGCCGGGCCGCGCCACATCCCGAGTGCCTGGTCCAGCGTCCCCGCGGCGACCTGCGAACGACCGTCCGCGAGCGCGCGGCGGCCGAGCGCGACCAGCTGGCTGAACCGCTCTGCGTCGACGCACTCCGGGTCGACCGCGAGCCGGTAGCCCGGGCCCTCCGTCACGAGCAGGCTCGGCGAGCCGTTGCGGCCCGGCTCGAGCGTGTTGCGCAGGCGGAGCACGTATGTCTGCAGCGACTTCGCGGCCGACCGCGGCGGGTCGTCGCCCCACAGCGAGTCGACGAGGTCGGCGGCCGGCACCATCCGACCGGCGTACGCCACGAGGTGGGCGAGAAGTGCGCGCTCCTTCGCGCCCCGGATCTCGACCGGCCCGTGCGCATTGGTCACCCGGAGGGCCCCGAGGACTGACACGTCCATGTCTGCACGATAAGTCCAGCCCGGCACCGGCGACCCCCGAACTACGAAGTTGGCCGCAGCCTGCTCGTCGGCGGTCGCGCTCTGGTCGCGGCTCGGCCGCGCCGTGGGCCCGGGACGGTCAGTCAGCCCCGCAGCCGTTGCCGGAGGCGCCGTCCGGCGCAGCCGCCTAGGTCACCGCCGGAGCGGACGGCGGGTTCGCCCCGGCCTTGCCGACGCGGGCGACATCGCCGCGGTCGTCGACGCGCCCGGGCCTCCTCCGGTCAACGTCCTCGCCGGAGCAGCGCAGGAGCGGCCACAATCTCGGCCATGGTCGAAGTCCGCACCGGGCACACGTCGGCGCTCGCGGCCGGCGAGCTGGCCGCGATCCGGCGGCTGCTGGACGAGGCGTTCGACGGCGACTTCAGCGACGACGACTTCGACCACTCGCTCGGTGGCATGCACGCACTCGTCTTGGACGGCGACGAGCTGATCGCGCACGGCGCCGTCGTGCTGCGCCGCCTGCTCCACAACGGAGAGTCGCTGCGCACCGGCTACGTCGAAGGCGTCGCAGTCGTCGCTCACCGGCGCCGCGAAGGGCATGCCTCCGTGGTGATGGACGCGCTCGAGCGGGTCGTCCAAGGCGGCTACGAGCTCGGCGCCCTGTCGGCTAGCAACAGCGCTGCGCAGCTCTACGCCGGCCGCGGCTGGCAGTGCTGGCCCGGCACGGCGTCAGTCGTGTCGCCCACCGGCGTCCAACGGCTGCCTGACGAGGAGGGCGCGATCTACCTGCTGCCGGTGACCGCGAGGCTCGACCCGACCGCGGACCTGGCCTGCGACTGGCGGGACGGCGACGTCTGGTGAAGGCACGGCGCCGAAGGGTCAGATCTTGCGGAGACGGACGCCCTGCACGGAGTGGTCGCTGGACTTCTGGAGCACGAGCCTGGCCCGCTCGCGCGTCGGGACGATGTTGCGCCGCAGGTTGACGCCGTTGATGTCGTGCCAGATCTGCTGGGCCTTGGCGGTCGCCTCGTCCTCGCTGAGCCCGGCGTAGTGGTGGAAGTACGAGTCCGGATCGGCGAAGACCGTCTGCCGCAGTGCGTGGAACCGCTCGACGTACCAGCGCTCGATGTCGGCCTCGACCGCGTCGACGAAGATCGAGAAGTCGAGGAAGTCGGAGACGAACACCCGCGGTGCGCGGCCGGCGGCGACCACGCCGGTCTGGAGCACGTTGAGCCCCTCGACGATGACGATGTCCGGCCGGCGGACGACCTGCTCCGCGCCGGGGACGATGTCGTAGGCCTGGTGCGAGTAGACCGGCGCGCTGACCTCCGGCCGGCCGGCCTTGACGTCGGCCATGAAGCGCACGAACCGCCGCAGGTCGTAGCTCTCCGGGAAGCCCTTGCGGTCCATCAGTCCGCGGGCGTCGAGGATGCGGTTGGGGTAGAGGAAGCCGTCGGTCGTGACCAGGTCGACCTTGGGGTGGTCGGGCCACCGGGCGAGCAGCGCCTGCAGGACGCGGGAGGTCGTGCTCTTGCCGACGGCGACGCTGCCGGCGACCGCGACGACGTACGGCACCCGGGCGGCCGGGCTGCCGAGGAACGTGTCCGTCACCCGGTGCAGCGACTGGCTGGCCGCCACGTAGAGGTTGAGCAGCCGCGACAGCGGCAGGTAGATCTCGGCGACCTCGTCGAGTGAGAGCCGCTCGTTGATGCCGTGCAGCGCGGCGAGGTCCGCCTCGGTCAGCGTCATCGGCGTCGACGCGCGCAGCCTCGCCCACTCGTCGCGGTCGAACGAGACGTACGGCGACGCGGCGGTGCCGGCGGCGGTCTCGGCGGCGGTCCCCATCACCGCATCGTCGCACCCGGACGCGCCGCGCCGCCGTACGGGTCCTGCCGGACGTACGGCGAGCGGCCGATCAGCCGGTCAGCCGGTCAGCCGATGCCGTGGTCCTTGGTGAGGTCCTTGAGCAGCTGGTGGCAGCGCTCGGCCCGCCGGCCGTCCTCCTCGATGATCTGCCGGATGAACTCCTGCACCTCGGGGTGGCCGTCGGCGTCCTCGAGGTACTGGCCGTAGGTCTGTCCGCCCTGCAGGGCGTGGTACTGGATGCTGACCAGGTTGTAGACGATGTCGTCGGCGGGGGTGTGCGCGCTGCCCATGTCGCTCCTTCGGGTGGAGGGGTGTTGCCCGCAGCGCTACCCAGGAAGCGCCGTCGTACGCCGGAAGTTCGTCGACCCGGCGGTGAGCTTTGGCGCTCCTCCGGGGTGATCACCCCGCACCACCGCCCAAGCTCGACGGAGTTGTCCACAGATCGGTGCCTGAACGGCTGACGGGTGCACCTGGCGCGGCACGCTGCTCGGGTGGGAGCAGACCAAGGGAGTACGGCAGCCGGCCGGCGAGCGGCGCTGGCTGCCGCCTGGCCCGAAGTCGAGTCCGTGCTGGGAGAGCAGGCGGGCGTCATTGCCGCTCGGCAGGTGCGGCACAATTCGCGGAGCGCGTTCGCTGGCGCGTCGACTCCGGGCGCTGGCAGCGGCCCCACGAAGGCGTCTTCGTTGCACACTCCGGTCCGTTGACTCGCCACCAACGGATCTGGGTGGCGGTGCTCGCAGGCGGGCCGGGCGCCGTCCTGCGCGGTGCGACTGCAGCCGAGCTCGCCGGGTTGTCGGGGTTCGAGCGCGCGATCATCGACGTCGCCCTCCCGGATCGACACGGTCCCGCGATCGAGGGCGTGCGCTACCGCAGACGACCCGGCCTTCGCACGGACGTCATGGGATCGCTGCAGCCGCCGCGGCTCCGTCCCGCCGTCGCCGTACTGGAGATGGCGTCCGCCGCGCGGGACGAGGGCGCTGCGCACCGCGTCCTTGCAGCGGCCGTCCAGCAGCGGATCGTGCGCACCTCCGACGTACGCGCGGCGCTCGACCGGCGCCCGAACCTGCGACTCCGAGCGGTCATCCGGGAGACGTTGCTCGACATCGACGACGGAGCGCAGTCCCTCAACGAGGTGGCGATGTTGCGCGTGGCCAAGCAGGCCGGGCTGCCAAGACCGGCGATGCAGATCGTGGCGGCCACTTCGCGCCGCCGGTCGCGTATCGACGGCGGGTGGCCGGCGTACGGCGTCTTCTTCGAGATCGACGGTGCGGGCCACTACGCGGTCAGCACGTGGCTCGACGATGCGGATCGGCACAACGAGGTCGCGCTGGCGACTGCTCCCGGTGCGGTCCACCTACGCTGGCCAGGCTTCTGCGTACGGCGGACGCCTGACCGGGTCGCTGACCAGGCACAGCGCGCCCTAGGGCGCGCGGGCTGGGGGTGCTGCATGAGCTTTGGCGCTGGCACGGGGTGATCACCCCGTGCCAGCGCCAAAGCTCGGAAAGGTCGGTGACCCTACGGCGTCGCCTCGATGAAGCCGCGCACCGCGTCGGCGATGAACTGCACCGCGATCGCCGACAGCAGCAGGCCGAAGATCCGCGTGATCAGCTGGATGCCACCCTCGCGGACGACCTTGAGCACGCCGACGGAG
>DASQMY010000092.1:0-4227 GCA_035645255.1 Mycobacteriales bacterium | reverse complement strand
GCTCTACGACGCGGCCGGCGCGGTCGTCGCCGTCGCCCAGGCGACCTGGGTGCAGCTCCGCACCACATGAGCTGTGGATCTCCTGCTCGCCGACGACGCCACGCACCTTCGTCTCGGCGGGTACGTCTGCGGCGGTGAGCTGGAGCCGCGAGCCCTCACCGAACGGAGCGTCGGTGGCTGGTCGGGGACGTCGTAGCGGTAGCCAACGACGTGCGGATGTCGGACCGTGTTCGCGGTCAGGACCTTGCTGGGTACGCGACCCCGCGGCTCGCCCACGCGCGCGCACGTGCTGCCGCGCGTGACGCAGCGGCGAGGGTCGGCCTGGCGGACGGCGCTACGCGACCTGGCGATGGGCGGAGCGCCGCCGCACTGCATTCCGGCGAGCAGCGGCTGCTGCAGCTCGCCCGCGTGCTGACAACCGGTGCGTCGGTGCTGCTGCTCGACGATGCGGCTGGTCTCGTCGGTCGCGGAGATCACCGCGCTCGCCCAAGGCCGCGTTCTCGTCAGCGAACCGCCCGCGAGGGTATCGCCGACCCGGCAGTGCGGGCGGCGTACCTGGGCGCCGGCTAACCCACGCGGCGGATCCGCTGGGGGATCCGCTCGGTGCCGGGCAGCTCTGCGGCCTGGCGGCAACCGCCGCTGCTCACCGAACAGCGCGTGATCAAGGTGCTGGCGCCGCGGAAGCACGTGAACACCACGCTGTCGGCGTCCTCCCAGCCATACGCGCTCGTGTCTCGCCCCACATCGAAGGTGCGCAGCCGCTTGCCGTCGGACGCCCTGCGCACCACCAGATGCTCGGACAGCGCGTCGGTCGCCAGCACGGCGTTCCCGTCGGGAGAGAACGCGACGAACGGCTCCCGGCGCAGCCGCCACGGCGAGCCGTCGCCGTCGCGCAGCTCGCGCACCTCGTAACGGCAGTGGTCCTCCGCGACCCGGAATACTGCGCGTCCGCCCACAGCGTTGGCGTTGCGGGAGAAGCTGGCGTTCGCTCCGCCCACGACCGCGCCAGTGCCGTCGAGGATCGCAACGACGGCGTCGTCGCCCGCCTCCCATAGCGCGGACCGCTGCGCGGCTCCTTCTCCGACTGTCATCAGCACGATGCCGCCGCCGTACGCGACCGGGACCACCGCTGCGGCCTCGGCGAAAGTCGGTGGTGACAGCGGCACGAGCGCAGAACTCGTCCGGACGGGTCTCGACCTCCTGCAGCCGGCGCTGGCGGCCCGAGCCGGTCGCCACGGTGGCCCGTCCACCGTCTGCGGACACGGCGACGCCGGACGGCTCGACGCCGTCGCGGGGTTGGTGCGCCGGCTGAGCGCGGAGTCGGGTCGTCGCTCACGGGGAGAGGCGCTCGACGACCCAACCGCCTCCGGTACGCCGGTAGCGCAGTCGGTCGTGCAGCCGGTCGGCCCGCCCCTGCCAGAACTCCACCGTCCGCGGCGACACGCGGAACCCACCCCAGTGCGGCGGCAGCGGCACGTCGCGCCCGGCGTACCGCCCCGCGACGGCCGCCATCGCCGCCTCCAGCGCGGCGCGGTCCGGCACCACCGAGCTCTGCGCCGACGCCCACGCGCCGAGCTGCGCGCCGCGCGGCCGGCTCGCGAAGTACTCGGCCGACTCCGCCCGCGACACCCGCCGGACGGTGCCGGTCACGACGACCTGCCGCTCGATCTGGAACCACGGGAACACCAGCGATGCGCGCGGGTTGCCGGCCAGGTCGGTGCCCTTGCGGCTGCCGTAGTTGGTGAAGAAGACGAAGCCGCGCTCGTCGAACCCCTTGAGCAGGACGGTGCGCGCGGACGGCGCGCCGGACGCGTCGGCGGTGGCCAGCGTCATGGCGTTGAGCTCGATGATCCCGGCGTCGACCGCCACCTCGAGCCAGGCGGCGAACTGCTGGATCGGGTCAGCCGCGAGCTCGTCCTCGGACAGCCCGTGCGCGGCGTACTCACGGCGCAGCCGGGCCAGCCGTCCCGCCATCGTGTCCGCCACCGTGGTCCGACCTCCCGCCGTACATGATCGCAGCGCGCATGACCGTGCAGCACCCCGACGCGATTCCACTTCCCGTCCCGGGTCGGGACAGAATGAGCCCTCGGCGTAATCGGTCACGAAAGAGGCGCGCATGACTGAGGTGAAGGCTGGGCTCGAGGGCGTGGTCGCGTTCGAGACCGACATCGCCGAGCCGGACAAGGAGGGTGGCGCCCTCCGCTACCGCGGCGTCGACATCGAGGAGCTGGTCGGCGCGGTCGCCTACGAGAAGGTGTGGGGCCTGCTCGTCGACGGCTGCTGGGAGCCGGGTCTCCCGCCGGCCGAGCCGTGGCCGATCCCGCTGCGCTCGGGCGACGCGCGGGTCGACGTACAGGCCGCCCTCGCCGAGCTCGCGCCGATGTGGGGCCTGCGCCAGCTGATGGACATCGACGACGTGCAGGCGCGCGACGACCTGGCCCGCTGCTCGGTCACCGCGATGTCGTTCGTCGCGCAGTCGGCGCGCGGCGACGACCTCCCGCCGGTCCCGCAGTCGGAGATCGACAAGGCGCAGTCGATCCCCGAGCGCTTCGTCATCCGCTGGCGCGGCGAGGCCGACCCGGCCCACGTCAAGGCGATCGACGCCTACTGGATCTCGGCGGCCGAGCACGGCATGAACGCGTCGACGTTCACCGCCCGTGTCGTCGCGTCGACCGGCGCCGACGTCGGCGCTTCGCTGTCCGCGGCGGTCGGTGCGCTCTCCGGTCCGCTGCACGGCGGCGCGCCGTCCCGCGTCCTCGACATGCTCGACGAAGTCGAGCGGATGGGCGACGCGGAGCGCTGGGTCAAGCAGGCCCTCGACCGCGGCGAGCGGCTGATGGGGTTCGGTCACCGGGTCTACCGCGCCGAGGACCCGCGGGCGCGGGTGCTGCGCCGCACGTCGCGCGAGGTGCAGTCACCGCGCTACGAGGTGGCCGAGGCGCTGGAGAAGGCAGCCATCGCCGAGCTCGCGATCCGCAAGCCGGACCGGGTGCTGCAGACCAACGTGGAGTTCTGGTCGGCAGTCGTCCTCGACTTCGCGAAGGTGCCCGCCAACCTCTTCACGTCGATGTTCACCTGCGCCCGCACCGCCGGCTGGTCGGCGCACATCCTCGAGCAGAAGCGCACCGGCCGGCTGATCCGGCCGAGCGCGCAGTACGTCGGCCCGCCGCCCCGCCCGCGCGACGACGTACCGAAGGCCCTCGACGCCTGACCCTCCCTAGGAGACGCGCCCACCGTGGCCGACATCACGATCCCTGCTGAGCTGCTGCCCGCGGACGGCCGGTTCGGCTCCGGGCCGTCGAAGATCCGACCCGAGCAGCTCGCCGCGCTCGCGTCGACCGGCACGACGCTGCTCGGCACGTCGCACCGCCAGCCGGCGGTCAAGAACCTCGTCGGCCAGGTGCGCGACGGCGTGCGCTCGCTGCTGTCGCTGCCGGGCGACTACGAGGTGCTGCTGGGCAACGGCGGGTCGACGGCCTTCTGGGACGTCGCGACGATCGGCCTGGTGCGCCGGCGCAGCGAGCACCTCGTCTTCGGCGAGTTCTCGGCCAAGTTCGCCGCCGCCACCACGGGGGCGCCGTTCCTGGCGGACCCGCTGGTCATCGAGGCCGACCCCGGTACGGCGCCCGAGGCGGTCGCCGACGACACGATCGACCTCTACGCACTGACCCACAACGAGACGTCGACGGGCGTCATGTCGCCGGTCGTCCGGCCGGCCGGCACCGACGGGCTGGTGTGCGTCGACGCGACGTCCGCCGCCGGCGCGCTGCCTGTCGACCCCGCGTCGTACGACGTCTACTACTTCGCGCCGCAGAAGGTCTTCGCGTCCGACGGCGGCCTCTGGCTCGCCGTCTGCTCGCCGGCCGCACTTACACGGATCGACGAGATCGCCGCGACCGACCGGTGGATCCCGGCGTCGCTCGACCCTACGATCGCGCGCACCAGCTCGGCCGCCAACCAGACCTACAACACGCCGGCCGTCGCGACGCTCTTCCTGCTCGCCGACCAGCTGGACTGGATGCTCGACCAGGGCGGCCTGCCGGGCATGACCGCACGGGTGACCGAGTCGTCGTCGGCACTCTACGACTGGGCCGAGGCGTCGGCGTACGCCGAGCCGTTCGTCAAGGACCCGGCGCTGCGCTCACTCGTCGTCGGCACGATCGACTTCGACGCGTCGGTCGACGCGGCTGAGATCGCGAATACCTTGCGGGCCAACGGGATCCTCGA
>DASQMY010000091.1:0-3626 GCA_035645255.1 Mycobacteriales bacterium | reverse complement strand
CCGGACAGGAACCCCCGCAGCAGGTCCTCGCTCTCCTGGTCGTCGAACGTCTCGCGGGTCTCGCGGTCCTTGACCAGCTCGATGCCGTAGAAATAGCCGTCGCCGCGGACCTCGCCGACGATCGGGATGTCGGTGAGCGTCTCGAGCCGCGCGCGGAACTCCGCCTCGTTGGTGCGGACGTTGGCGAGCAGGTTCTCGTCCTCGAAGATCTGGATGTTGCGCAGCGCGACGGCGCTGCTGACCGGGTGGCCCCCGAAGGTGAAGCCGTGCAGGAAAGCCTCGTTTCCTTCGAGGAACGGCGCCATCAGCGCGTCCTGCACGATCATCCCGCCGAGCGGCGAGTAGCCGGACGTCGCGCCCTTGGCGAACGTGATGATGTCCGGCACGTAGTCGTAGCGCTGCGACCCGAACCACTCGCCCAGCCGCCCGAAAGCACAGATGACCTCGTCGCTGACGAGCAGCACGCCGTACTTGTCACATATGCGGCGGACCTCCTGGAAGTAGCCGTCCGGCGGCGGGAAGCAGCCGCCGGCGTTCTGCACCGGCTCGAGGAACACCGCGGCGACCGACTCCGGACCCTCGGCGATGATGATGTCCTCGATGGTGTGCGCGCAGTCCATCGTGCAGGCCGGCTTGAGGGCGCAGAACCGGCAGCGGTAGCGGTCGGTGTTGGCGCAGTGGAAGGCGCCCGGGACGAGCGGCTCGAACGGCGCGCGCAGCCCCGGGATCCCGGTGATGGACAGCGCCCCCATCGGGGTGCCGTGGTAGGCGATGTTGCGCGAGATCACCTTGTAGCGGCCGGGCTGCCCGTTGATCCGGTGCCACTGGCGGGCGAGCTTCCACGCCGACTCGACCGCCTCGCCGCCGCCGGTCGTGAAGAACACCCGGTTGAGGTCGCCCGGCGCCAGCGACGCGAGCTTCGCGGCCAGCTCGATCGCCGGCTCGTGGGCGTAGCTCCAGATCGGGAAGTAGGCCAGCTCGCTGCCCTGCCGGGACGCGGCGTCGGCGAGCTCGGTCCGGCCGTGGCCGGCGTTGACGACGAACAGGCCGGAGAGCCCGTCGAGGTAGCGCTTGCCGTTGCTGTCCCAGACGTAGCAGCCCTCGCCCTTGACCATGATCGGGATCTCGGCGTCGGCGTACGACGACATGCGGGTGAAGTGCATCCACAGGTGCCGGCGTGCCTTCTCCTGAAGGTCGGCTGCGTTGCTGCGGGAGTGGCGGGCGTCGCTCATCGGGTACCCCAGGTGTAGATCTGCTTGTGGAGCCGGAGGTAGACGAAGGTCTCGGTGTCCCGGACCTCCGACATCGCGCGGATCTTGTCGTTGAGAAGGCTGAACAGGTGGTCGTCGTCCTCGCAGACGACCTCGATCAGGATGTCGAACGACCCGGCGCAGACGACGACGTAGTCGACCTCCGGGATCTCGGCGATCTTGTCGGCGATCTTGTTGAGATCGCCCTCGGTGCGCAGGCCGATCAGCGCCTGCCGGCGGAAGCCGACGGTGAGCGGGTCGGTGACGGCGACGATCTGCATGACGCCCGCGTCGACCAGCCGCTGGACGCGCTGGCGGACCGCGGCCTCGGACAGCCCGACCGCCTTGGCGATCGTCGCGTACGGCCGGCGGCCGTCCTGCTGGAGCTGCTCGATGATCGCCTTCGACACGTCGTCGAGTGCCGCCGTCCCGGGCGAGATGCTCCGCCGCTCGCGTTGCGTCACGCGTCGCATACTGGCGGTCGGAGAGGCGGTTGGCAAGCGATTCCGTCGGCCTGGGGCGGTCGAATTGCTGAATCCCTTGCCACGGGCTCGCGCGGGTGCGAATCTCGGGAGTAGCCCGCTCACCTCTCGACCCGAAGGACGCCGCATCGTGGACAGCCAGCCCAGGACCCTGCGCAACTTCATCAACGGCGAGCTCGTCGACTCCAAGGACGGCCGCACCACCGACCTGGTCAACCCGAGCACGGGCGAGGTCTTCGCCCGCGCGCCGCTGTCCGAAGGCATCGACGTCGACCTGGCGTACGGCGCCGCCGCGACGGCGTTCGAGTCGTGGCGGGAGACGACACCGGCGGAGCGCAGCCTCGCGCTGCTGCGGATCGCGGACGCGGTGGAGAAGCGCGCGCAGGAGCTCGTCGACGCGGAGGTCGAGAACACCGGAAAGCCGGTCGCGCTGACGATGAGCGAGGAGGTCCCGCCGATGCTGGACCAGATCCGCTTCTTCGCCGGTGCCGCCCGGGTGCTCGAGGGCCGGTCAGCCGGTGAGTACATGGCCGGGCACACGTCGTTCATCCGGCGGGAGCCGATCGGCGTCTGCGCCGCGGTGACGCCGTGGAACTACCCGATGATGATGGCCGTCTGGAAGTGGGCACCGGCGCTCGCCGCGGGCAACACGATGGTGCTCAAGCCGTCGGACACCACGCCGGTCAGCACGCTGATGATGGCCGAGCTGATGGGCGAGTTCCTGCCGCCGGGCGTCTTCAACGTCGTCTGCGGCGACCGCGACACGGGTCGCGCGGTCATCGCGCACAAGACGCCGCGGATGGTCTCCATCACCGGCTCGACGCGCGCCGGTCTCGAGGTCGCCGCTTCCGCCGCGACGGACCTGAAGAAGTGCCACCTCGAGCTCGGCGGCAAGGCGCCGGTCGTGGTCTTCGACGACGCCGACCTCGCGGCGGCGGCGGAAGGCATCGCCGGCGCCGGCTACTTCAACGCCGGCCAGGACTGCACAGCGGCGACCCGCGTGCTCGCCGGTCCGCGGATTCACGACGACTTCGTCGCCGCGCTGGTCGAGCAGGCGAAGGCGAACACGGTCGGTACGCCGGACGACGAGGACGCCGCGTTCGGCCCGCTCAACAACGTCAACCAGCTCGGCCGGGTGCAGGGGTTCATCGAGCGGCTGCCCGAGCACGCCGAGGTCCTGACGGGTGGCCGGCAGAGCGGCGACCGCGGCTACCTCTACGAGGCGACGGTCGTCGCCGGACTCGACCAGCGCGACGAGATCATCCGCGACGAGGTGTTCGGGCCGGTCATCACCGTCCAGCGGTTCGCCGACGAGGACCAGGCGGCGGAGTGGGCCAACGACACCGAGTACGGGCTCGCCGCGTCGGTGTGGACGCAGAGCCACGGCCGCGCGATGCGGATGGCCAAGCGGATCGACGCCGGCACCATCTGGATCAACACGCACATCCCCCTCGTCGCCGAGATGCCGCACGGGGGCTTCAAGCACTCCGGCTACGGCAAGGACCTCTCGATGTACGGGCTCGAGGACTACACCCGGGTGAAGCACGTCATGAGCAACATCGAGGCGTAGGACCACGTGCCGGCTGGATCGCTCTCCACGGTCCGCGCGACGGCCGCCGCGCAGCAGTGATCCGCCCGCGCGAGGGAATCCGTCGCCGTAACCCAATATTGACAACGGAATCCCTTGCCGCCGCGGCTCAGACCTGCGAACCTGCGCAGGTGTCTAGCCAGACGGTGTTCGTCAGCGGCCGCGTGCTGACCGGCGGGAAGCAGAGCGGCGACCGCGGCTACCTCTACGAGGCGACCGTCGTCGCCGGCCTCGACCAGCGCGACGAGATCATCCGCGACGAGGTCTTCGGGCCGGTCATCACCGTCCAGCGGTTCGCCGACGAGG
>DASQMY010000090.1:0-15420 GCA_035645255.1 Mycobacteriales bacterium | reverse complement strand
GGCGCTCAACGCGCCGATCCAGGGCAGCGCGGCCGACATCATCAAGCTCGCGATGCTGCACGTCGACGGCGCGCTGCGGTCGGAGGGCCTGCGGTCGCGGCTGCTGCTGCAGGTGCACGACGAGCTGGTCTTCGAGGTGGCGCCGGGGGAGCGCCCGCAGCTCGAGGCGCTGGTCCGCCGGGAGATGGGGCAGGCCTACCCGCTCCGGCTGCCGCTAGACGTCTCCATCGGCGTCGGGCGCACCTGGGACGACGCGGGCCACTGAGCGGCACGTGACGTTCGCCGAACGAAGTTCGGTCGATGGTGTCCTGGGCGTCTCCCGGTGGTTACGATCGGGCCGGTTCACCAGCGCCGCTCGAAGCGACCGCCCCCTCGGAAGGCTCCGCATTGTCCGTACCGTCCCGCCGTGCCGCCGCCGGCGTCGCCCTGCTCGGCCTGCTCGTCACGACCGCCGCCTGCAGCGGAGACGACGAGGACAAGGACGCGGGCAAGCTGAAGGCCAACTGCACGCAGATCAGGTGCGACGGCACGCGCGACGGCGCCAACTACAAGCTCGAGCTGCCGCCGAAGTGGAACGGCACGCTGCTGATCTACTCGCACGGCTACCGCCAGGCCCAGCCCGCGCCGCCGGACAACACGCCGGTCGACACGTCGGCGTCCGACGCGCCGAGCCCGGAGGTTGCCCAGGACCTGCTCGCACAGGGCTACGCCCTGCTGGGGTCGTCGTACAAGAGCAACGGCTGGGCGGTGCTGGACGGCGTCGAAGCGAACGAGGACCTCTACAGGTGGTTCCTCGACGAGGTTGGGACGCCCGCCCGCACTTACGTGTGGGGTCACTCGATGGGTGGGCTGATCACGCAGACCTTCGCCGAGAAGCACCCGGACTGGGTCGACGGCGTCATCCCGATGTGCGGCGTGCTCGCCGGCACGAACATGAATCTCGACCTCGCACTCGACGTCACCTACGCCGTCAAGCACCTCGGCATCTACCCCGACCTGAAGCTGACGGGGTATGCGAGCTTCGAGGAGGCCGTGCAGAACTTCCAGGGCGCGTACGACGCGATCCTCGCCGCCACCAGGGACGTGACGGGCGGTGTGCCGCGACTGCTCACCGTGGCGGCGCTCGTCGACGCCTCGCCCAAGACGAAGACGTACGACGCCCATGACGCGCCGTCGAGCGTCGCGGCGTTGGTCGAGTCGCTGGTGACGGCGGTCGGCTACGGCACCTTCGCCCGCTGGGAGATCGAGCAGCGGGTCGGCGGCAATCCGTCCACCAACGTCGGGGTGGTGTACGCAGATCGCATCCCGCCCGCGGAGCGCAGCGGGCTGCTCGCGCTCACCGCGGGGGACAAGCTCGACGGCTACCTCGCCGAGCTCGACAGCACGGAGCGGATCGCAGCGGACGCCGCCCCCCGGAAGAAGGCCGACGGCCTCGGCAACCCGCGCGGTGACGTCAAGGACCCGACGATCACGCTGCACACGCAGTACGACCCGTTGGTGCTGGTGCAGAACGAGCGGGTGTTCGCCGACCGGGTGTTCTCCAGCAAGGACCGGGAGGCGGACCTGGTCCAGCTGTACACGGCGCCGCCCGCGACGTACGAGTCCACGCCGCCCGATCCGAACGGCGGGGCGCCGTACGGCGCCGGTCACTGCAACTTCACCCGGGCGGAGCACCTGGGAGTCGTCGCGCTGCTCGACAGCTGGGTGCAGTCCGGCGTCCCGCCGGCGGCGGGCCGGATCGCGGAGGTCTTCCCGGCGCCGGCTGAGGGTCAGCCCGCGACCCACGGGATCAGCACGAGCGTCTTCCCGCCAGCCTGGCCGGCCGCGGCCGCGTCCTAGCCGGGACGCCGTCTGTTGGTGGTGCGGCGGCTGCGCGCCGCAAGAGCCAGGTCGGGTGAGCTGCTGGTCTTCGCGTTGCTGACAGCGGTGCTCGTCGCGATCGTCCTCGGCAACGACTGGGGCGTCCTGACGCCGGACACCAAACCGGAGGTGTTCCTCGACCCGTGGGGCACGCTGCGCGATGCCCTGTCGGCGTGGCAGCCCGACCCGTACCTCGGCGGGCCGAGCTTCAACGCTGGAGTGGCGCCGGTCGCCGCGGTCCTTGGCGCGCTCAGCTCGCTGGGGCTGCCGGCATGGGCGGCGATGCGGGTCTGGCGGCTGGCTCTCCTCATCGTCGCCGCGTGCGGTGCCGTCCGGTTGTACAGCGATGTGGACGACGCGGCCAACGCGGCCGGCCGGGTGGCGGTCGCCGTGGCGTTCGTCGCCAACCCTTACGTGGTGACTGGCGGTGGCACCACGCCGACCCTGCTGCCCTACGCGCTGCTGCCCTGGTTGCTGATCACGCTGCGGCGGGCGGTGCGCGATCCGGGCTCCTGGCGCTGGCCGGCCGCCGCGGCGCTGGTGTTCTTCGCCATGAGCGGGATCAATGCGGGCGTCGTGCCGATCCTCCAGCTCGTCGCGGTGCCGGCACTGCTGGTCGACGCGCACGTCCGCGACCGCGTGTCCGCGAAGTCGATGCTGCGTGCACTCGCCAAGTCCGCCGTGCTGGTGGTCGGTGTGTCGTCGTACTGGCTGGTGCCGGCGATCAGCGCGCTCGGCGCCGCCAGCGCCATCGCCGGGACGACCGAGACGCTCGAGGCGATCGCCGCGCCGTCGTCGTACGGCGAGGTGCTGCGCGGTCTCGGGTTCTGGCCGCTCTACGGCAGCGACGGCGAGGGACCGTTCCAGCCCGGCTACACGTCGTACCTGGTCGCACCTCTCGTCGTGCTCGGCTCGTACACCGTCGCCCTCGCCGCTGCCGCAGGCGCGCTGGTGTCGCGGTCACGGGCGAGGCTGCTCGGCGTACTCCTGGTCGCGACCGCGGCGCCGATCATGGTCGGCAGCTTCCCGGGCGACCAGCCGGGATCGCGGGCGGGCGCGGCGCTGCGCGAGGCGTTCCGGTCGGTCCCGGGCGCGGTGGCGTTCCGGACCACCAACAAGGCGGGCGGCGTGCTCATGCTCGGCCTCGCTCTGCTGGTCGGGTGCGGAGCAGCCGCGTTCGTCGTGCGCTTCCCGCGTCCGGAGCACCGCGTGCTGCCCGCCGTCGCCGCAGCCGTGCTCGTGCCCCTGTCGATCGCGCCGGCGCTGACCGGCGACCTGTACGACGTACGCATGGCGGTTCCCGAGTACTGGCAGCAGGCGGCGTCCGACCTGGATGCCGGGCGGCGAGACGCGCGCGTCCTGCTGCTGCCGGGGATCGTCAACGCCCGCTACCGCTGGGGCTACGAGGGGCCGGACGACGTGGCGTTGAGCCTGCTCGACAAGTCGGCTGTGGTGCGCACCACGGTCCCAAACGGCTCGCCGTACGCCGCCAATCTGCTGGCTGCTGTCGACACCGCCGTCAACGACCGCAACGTGCCGCCCGGCCTGCTGTCGTCGGTCGCGCGCTACGTCGGCGCCGACCAGGTGCTCGTCCGCGCGGACCTGGCCTGGGAGCAGGTGGCCGGTGCGCGACCGGCCGAGGTCGCCGCGCAGGTCGACGCGGACGCCGGGCTCGTCCCTGCCGCCGCGTACGGCGCTCCCGGCGCCTACACGACGGGCGCGCCCGGGGAGGGGCCACCCGACCCGGCGCGGCTCGCCGACGGGCAGATGTCGCCGCTGCTGCGGTACGACGTGGCGACTGCGGTCCCTGCCGTGCGAGCGGAGCTGGCACACGGTGCGCTCGTCGTCGACGGCGACGGGGCCGCGCTCCCCGGTCTCGCCCGGGCCGGCCTGCTCGACGGTCGACCCGTGCTCCGGATGGCTGCGGACCTGACGTCCGCCGAGCTCGCGGCGGTGGCGCGCGACGGCGCCCGCCTCGTCGTGACCGACTCCAACCGCCGGCAGCGCTGGAACACCCACCGACTGTCCACGCCGACCGGCCCGCTCCTGACCGCGGAAGAGGACCCGGCGCCGACTCGCGCGCTGCACGCGGCGGCGGACCAGACGGTCGCCGTCCTCGACGGCGCCGCGTCGGTGACCGCGTCCCGTACCGGATCGGTCTTCGGCGGTCCGGTGCCGACCGGTGATCCGGCGCTCGTCTTCGACGGTGACCACACGACCGGCTGGCAGGTCGGCGACTTCGGTACGGCGGTGGGCGAGTCGGTCACCATCCGGCTCGGCGCACCGCGCCCGCTCGGTACGGTGCGGGTGAGCGCGCTGCGCACCGGACCAGCCAGGACCGGCGCTGTCCGCGTCACGGCCGGCGGCATGTCCCGCGACGCGGTGCTCCCGGCGGGTCAGGCGGCGTTGGAGTTCGGTGACGTGGTTGCTGACACCGTGACGGTGACGATCACCGGCGTCGAGGGGACCGGTGACAACGGCGTTGGGCTGGCGGAGGTGGAGATACCCGGCGTGCGGGTGCGGAAGGTCGCCGAGGCGCCGGACCGCCTGGTCCGCCTGGCCCGCGGGCTCGACGAGAGCGCGCTCGTCGGCGTACCCGTCGACGTCGTGCTGGACCGAGCAGCAGGCGACCCGCGCACGGCGAGCGACGACGAGGAGCCGGCGCTCCACCGCGCGTTTGCGCTGCCTGGACCAGGTCCGCGCACCTATCTGATGACCGGACAGGTGCGGGTGGGGGCGGCGACCAGCGACGCAGTACTCGACCGGCTGGCCGGTGCCGGTCCCGAGGTGCGCGTCTCGTCGTCGTCGCGGCTGTTCGGCTCACCGACTTCGCGTGGCAGCTTCGCGGTCGACGAAGCCGCTGACGGCAACCCGGACCTGGCGACCGCCTGGGTACCGGCGGAGCCGGTCGTCGGCGACTGGGTCGAGGTGGAGTTCCCGGCGCGCGACGTGCGCGAACTGGTGGTCACGCAGGAGAGCGCGGGTCTGCAGTCCGGTGACGTCGGGCTGGCGACTCGGGCGCGGGTCGAGGTGGAGGGCGCGCAGCCGGTCGACGTCGCGCTCCAGCCCGGGCGGACGACGATCCCGGTCTCCGCGTCGGGTGCGACCCGGGTTCGGCTGACCCTGCTCGACCGCGCGCCGGGCAACCGTCCGGTACGCATCCTCGACCTCGATGTCGCCGGCGCACGGGTGCAGCTCCCCGCAACCCCGCCGGCGCCCGCCTGCGTCGAGGCGGGAATCCTGGACGGCCGCCTCCTCTCGCTCGAGGTGACCGACGTCGCGGCGCTGGTCGCCGGGCAGCGGGTGGCGGGCCGGTCGTGCAGCTTCCCGACCGAGCTGGCGCCCGGCGTGCACTCCCTGGCGAGCGGTCCCGATCTCGTCCTGGACCACCTGGCGCTGCACGACCAGGCGACGACGCAGCGAGCCGCGGCGGTACCACCGGCAGTGGGGGTCGACCGGGACAGCCGTGGCGAGGTCGAGCTGTCGGTCGGTGCGTCCGCGACGCCGTTCTACCTGGTGCTCGGACGCGGCTTCGATGCGCGGTGGACCGCTGAGGCCGCTGGTCGTTCGCTCGGCAGGCCGATCGTGGTCGACGGCTACTCGGTCGGCTGGCGGTTGGACGGCGGTCCGGCCCGTGTCGTCCGTGCCCGCTATGCGCCGCAGCGTTCGATGGATGCCGGGATCGCGGCGACGGCTGCCGTCGTCGTCGGCTGTGCAGCGCGCCTGTTGTGGCCGGGCCGGCGCCGGATGCCTGCGCGCGCGACGGCGAGGCACGCTCGGGTGTCCGGGCCGGCCGGGCAGCCGGTCTCACCGGGGCGCGCGGTCCTGCCCCGGCTGGCCCTCGTCCTGGCGGCCTGGCTCCTCGGCGGGCCGGTGGCGGTCTCGGTCGTCCTGGTCGCCTGCCTGCTCGACGTCGTTCGCCCGGTGCGTGGCGCGTGGCTGATCGCAGCGGCCGGCGTACTGCTGCTGCTGACCCCGGTCGCCTACCTGGCCGGAAACGTCAGCCGGCTCAGCAGCGGCGTGACGCCGGTGCTCGTGCTGGCCAACCGCTGGCCGCACTGGCTGGCCCTCGGGGCGCTGCTTGCGCTGACCGCCGGCGTCCTGCGCGACGTCGACCGGGGGCGTCCGCGGTGAGCACCCGGCTCGTGTCGGTCGTCGTGCCGACAAAGGACGTCGGGCGCACGATCCGCCGCTGCCTGGAGTCGATCCGCGCTCAGGACCATCGGGAGCTGGAGCTGATCGTGGTGGACAACTTCTCCGGCGACGCCACGTTCGGCGTCGCGCAGGAGCTCGCCGACGTCGCGGTGCAGCGCGGCCCGGAGCGCAGCGCCCAGCGCAACCATGCGATCGCGCTCGCGACCGGCCGGTGGGTGCTGTGGGCGGACGCCGACATGCGGCTGTCGCCACGCGTGGTGAGCGACGCGGTCGAGACGGCTGAGCGAGAGGACGCCATCGCGGTGTTCATCCCGGAGACCAGCGTCGGCGAGGGCTTCTGGACCGCATGCCGGGCTCTGGAGCGCCGGTGCTACGCCGGGGAGCCGATGATCGAGGCACCGCGGTTGGTGCGCCGCGACTTCTTCGAGCGGTCGGGCGGTTTTGTCGCCGACGTCGCCGGCCAGGAGGATGCCGAGCTGCGGATGCGGCTGCTCGCCGACGGCGCCAGGCTGGCCTGGTCCACCGCGGCGATCGAGCACGACGAGGGACGGCTCACCTTCGGCGGTGTCATGCGAAAGCGCCTGTACTACGGGCGCAGCATCCCGGCCTACGCCGCTGCCGCGCCCGGCGCCGTTCCCGCGCAGGCGCTCGCGACGCTCCGCGCGTTCGCGCGCCACTGGCGACTGCTGGCTGCGGACCCGGTCCACGCCGTCGGCATGCTCGTGCTGCGGTCGTGCGAGCTCGTCGCTTACGGCGCGGGTGCACTTCGTGCGCGCCGGGCTGCCGGCGTGGTGACCCGGTGAACTTCCGCGACTACTACCGGCACAACGTCACCTACATCGAGCGTCCGGACCGGCGGCTGTCCCGGATCATCGGGCTTGTCGAGGAGCTCCACCCCGGCTCGCTGCTCGACCTCGCCTGCGGGTCCGGCTACCTGCTCGACCAGCTCGCCACCCGGATCGACGCCGAGCTCACCGGAGTCGACGTCTACGACGAGCAGCCAGGCAAGTCGTGGAGGTACCGCGCAGCCGACCTGACGGCGGGAGTGCCGTTCGACGATGCGTCGTTCGACGTCGTCGTGGCTGGCGAGATCATCGAGCACGTCCCCGACCCCGACGCGCTGCTGCGCGAGATCCGGCGGGTGCTCCGGCCGGGCGGGCACCTGGTGCTGTCGACGCCGAACATCGTCTCCTGGGCCAACCGGCTGCTTGTGCCCCTCGGGGTGCAGCCGCTGTTCACCGAGACGAGCAGCGAGATGCACCTCGGCCGGCGGCTCCGCGTGCTCGGCCAGGGCAACCAGGTGCAGGGGCACCTGAAGATCTTCACGCACCGGGCTCTCGCGGAGATCCTCGAGCGCACCGGCTATCGCACAATCCGGCGGATCGGCGTGCCCGCCGAGTTCCCCGTCCCCGTCTCGCTCGTCGACCGGCTGTTCACCCGGTGGATCGGTCTGTCCTCCGGACTGCTGTTCGTCGCAGAGGCGCTGCGCGACCCGCCGGTGCCGCCGGTGCCCCGTCCCTACGTCTGACCCGCGGCCGCGAGGACTCGCGGCGTCAGCCACCGCCAAGCCAGCGGCACCGCGTCGTCACCGAGGTGCACGCCGTCCGGCCGCAGGACGACGCCGTCGACCGTGGCGTGCGGATCTCCGCCCGGGCAGAGCAGCTCACCCCAGTCGACCAGCGTGACCGTCCGCGAACGGGCGGCGGCAAACGCCTCGAGCTGTCGGTTGAGCCACTCGTGTCGCTCCCGGTCGTTGATGACGACTGCCGACCGGTCCAGGCCGGTGTCCGGCTTGTCGTGGCAGGGCACGGTCAGCAGCGCCACCCGCCGCTGCGGACCGGCTCCCAGGTCACTGATCGTGCGGTCCAGCTCCGCGGTGAGGAACCCGGCGTACCCGTCGGTGCCGAACTCCAGCCGCTCGCCGTCCACGACGTGCGTGAACAGCTCACCGATCCCGACCAGCACCAGGAAGACGTCCGGATCCGCACTGCCGGCCGCCCGCCGCCAGACGTCCGGCCAGCCAGGACACTGCTCGGGCAGCGGCTCGATCCGGCCGGCCATGACCAGGCGCCCGGGCAGCAGGCCGCAACCGAGCTGGCTGCTCCCGCCGACGACGAGCCCGGGCGTGTGCTCCGGCTCGTGCTGCGTCATCAGGTTGTACGCGACCGAGTCACCCAGCACGAACACCCGCACCGGCCGCGGCGGTGCCGCCGACGGCGACGGTGTCGGCGAACCCGGTGCGCTGCTGCTGACGCGAACCGGCGTCGGCAACGCTGACGAGGACGCCGCGGCCGACGGCGAGGTCGCTGCGCCGATCGGTACGGCGGCCGCGCGGACGGTGGCGGGGACGACCGGTGCGCCGGCGGTGACGGCGACGACCGCGGCGGTGACCGCACCCGCCGCAACTGCGGCGTGCGGCAGTCGAACGCGCAACGTCCCGGCGCGGACCGGCCGCTCGAGCAGCCGGTAGCTGATCACCGCGACGCACAGCGTCACCGCCAGCCGCACTGCGAGCAGCGTCCCTCCGCCGACGCCGAGGCGATCTGGCGTCAGCACGACGTAGATCGGCCAGTGCCACAGGTACCCGCCGTAGGAGATCACGCCGATCAGCCGCAACGGCGGCAGCGCGAGGAGTCGCCGGACGGGGCCACCGGCTGCCAGCGCACCGAGCACCACGCCTGCTGACGCCACCGCGGTGACGGCGAGTCCGCCCTGGTAGAGCCAGGCCGAGCCGCCGTCGGCGCGGATCAGGAGTACGGCGAGCAATAGCAGCCCGAGGACGCCGACCGCCCGCACTAGACGGCCGGTGCGCAGCGTCGCCGCCGCATCCGGTCGGGCGGCGAGCGCGAACGCCAGCGCGCTGCCGACGAGCAGCGCCTGGGCGCGGGTGTCGGTGCCGAAGTACACGCGTGCCGGGTCGTCCGCCGCCCATAGCTCGACGGCCAGCAGCGCCGACCCGGTCGCGGTCAGCACGGTCAGCGCGAAGGCGCCGGCGGCGGTGACCCGCAGCTTGACCAGCAGGCCGACGAGGACGAGCGGCCAGACGGCGTACCACTGCTCCTCGATCGCCAGCGACCACATGTGGCGCAGCGGTGACGGCGCGGTGAACTGGTCGAAGTAGGAGTCGCCGACGGCGATGAAGCGCCAGTTGGCGACGTAGCCCAGGGTGGCGAGGGCGTCGCCGCGGAGCCGACCGAGCGAGGCGCTGGGGGCCAGCCACGCGGCGTACCCGGCGACGGCGGTCAGCACCGCGAGCAGTGCGGGGAGCAGCCGGCGGGCGCGCCTGGACCAGAACGCCCGCAGGTCGATGCGACCGGTCGCTGCGTGCTCGCGGACGAGCAGCGTGGTGATCAGGTAGCCGGAGAGCACGAAGAAGACGTCGACGCCGAGGAAGCCGCCGCGCGCCCAGGAGACCTGGCCGTGGTGCAGCAGGACGGCGATGACGGCAACTCCGCGCAGGCCGTCGAGCGCCGGCTCGTAGGACAGCCGCGCACTCATGGCGTCACCGCGGCGCTGCGGGCCGGTGAGCCGGCAGCGACCGCCCCCGCGCGGCGGGCACCGGCGAGCAGACCGACTGCCACGAGGACCAGCGAGCCGACGAGCGCCGTCAGCACGATCTGCCGCAGTGAGTCGTGCAGCCACCCGGCGACAGCGACGACCTCGGCGGCCGCGACCGCGGCGACGACGCCGGTGATCCGGCGGTCGCCCTGCGCGATACGGGCGTACAGGAGCAGCTGCGCGAGGGCGAGTGAACCGCCGACAGCGGCGAACGCCCAGGCGTCCGGCGCCAGGCGCTCGTAACCCGAACCGACGGCAGCCCGCAGCACCGGGCGGGCGGCGATCGCGAGGGTGCCGGCGCCGACGCCGGCGAGCGTCGCCAGCCCGATAGCCGCCCGCCGCGCGATGCCGGCGTGCCGGTCGGGGTTCGCCAGCCGCGGGAAGAGCAGGACCACGACGAACTGCGGCGCCCAGAACATGCCCTTGGCGACGATTGCGCCGACGGCGTACAGCCCGGACTCGGTGGCCGGCAGGTAGTGCCGCGCCAACAGCACGTCGACGTTCGCCATGACGAGCAGCGCGGCCATCGCAACGCCGGTGTGCGACAGCTCGTGGCCGAGCCTCGGCACACGGCGTGTAGACCGGCCGCCGAACCGCCCGACGAGGGCCGCGCCGAGCACGGCGGTCGCCGCGGACCCCGCCGCAGTGGCAGCCATGGCTCCGGTGACGCCCCAGCCGATCGACACGAATGCCGCGCCGAACGCGAGGCGGGTGACGCCGGCGGCGAGGAGTGCGACCGCGAGTGCGCGGAACCGCTCGACCCCCTGCAGCATCCCCTGGTACGTCGCGACGAGCGGCAGCGTCGCGAGCTGCAGCGCGAGCCAGACGACCGGCCACGGCGAGTCGAGGTGCAGGAACCGGGCGGTGAGCGGCGCGGTGACCACGACGACCAGAGCCGACGCCGCGCCGACGGCGACGGCCCACCGGGTCAGGGTGCGCCACAGCGCCCCGAGCGAGTCCGCCGCACCGACGTGGACCGCGGTGTGCCGGGCCACCACCGGCTGGAGCGCCAGCGCGGGGATCCCGGCGACCAGAGAGACGCCGAGCAGCGAGCCGAGGGCGCCGTACTCAGCGGGGAGGAACCAGCGCGATGTCACGATGTTGAACGCGTAGCCAAGCAGGTTGGCCACGAGCATCGCGGGGGCGAGCAGCGCGCCGGCCCGGCGGAGCGACTGGTGGCCGGGGGACGGATCCTCGATGCCGAACGCGATCCCGTCCTCGGTCGGCGCCGAGGTCGTCGGGGCCGGCCGCGCCGCGTCGGAAGGCAGACCGTCGCGCACGTGGCTCCTTCGTCGGCGTCCTCAGAAGGATAAGCGCCGTGGGATAGCGTGGACCGACTGCCCGAACCACTGCGCCGGAGAAGGGGGAGGCGGTTGCGCCGCGTCCGCTCCGCGCTGGCTGCGCTGCCGCCGGGCGCGGTCGTAGGAGCGCTCGCTGCCGCGGCGATCCTCGCACCGGTGCTGGGCCGCGGATATGTCCTCACGTACGACATGGTGTTCGTGCCTGAGCCGCCGCTCACCCGCGGGATGCTCGGTCTCGACCCCGGTGTCGCGCGCGCGGTGCCGAGCGACCTGGTCGTCGCGGTGCTGTCCCGACTCGTCCCGACCGACGTGGTGCAGAAGCTGCTCCTGGTCGGAACGTTCGTCGCCGCGGGGTGGGGGAGCGGCCGCCTCGTCGGGAGCGGGCGTGCGGCCGCGAGTGCGGCGGCGGCGTTCTACTGCTGGAACGCGTTCGTCTACGAGCGGCTCGTCATCGGGCACTGGGCGCTGCTCATCGGGTACGCCGCGCTGCCCTGGGTCGTGCTCGCCGCGCGCCGGGTAGCGGCGGGTGAGGCTGGGGGCTGGCCGCGGACTGTCGTGGCCGTCGGCGTCGCCGCGCTCGGCAGCCCGACGGGCGGTCTGCTCGCTGCCGTCGTCGCGGTCGCCGTCGTCGGCTGGCCGCGTGCAGTCGGCGCGCGCACGGCGGCTGTCCGGGCCGGGCTGGCGGCTGCAGCCGGGCTGGCGGTCAACCTGCCGTGGCTGCTGCCGAGCGTGTTGCGCCCGGGCGGCGTACCGGCCGACGCCGATGGAGTGGCTGCGTTTGCCGCGCGGGCCGACACGCCGCTCGGCACGATCGGCAGCCTGCTGACGCTCGGCGGGGTCTGGAACGCCGAGGTCGCGCCACCCGGGCGCACGGCGTTGCCGGTCGTCGCTGTGACGGCAGCCCTGATCGCGGTCGCGGTCCTCGGAGTGAAGCGCTACTTCGCCATGAGCGCCGAGGCCGTGCCGCTGGCAGCGGTCAGCCTGCTGCTCCTGGTGGTTGCGGCGGCCGGCGCGGTGCCGGGCCTGCGGGGAATCGCGCGGCAGGTCGTCGTGGCAGTGCCCGGCGGCGGGATCATCCGCGACGGCCAGAAGTTCGTCATGCCCCTCGCGCTCGTGCTGGCCGTCGGCTTCGGTCTCGCGGTGGAGACGCTGCGGCTGCGTGTCCGTGACGCGGAGGCTCGGCCGCTGCTCGCGGCGGTGGCGGTGCTCGCGCCGGTGGCGGTCCTGCCGGCACTGGGCTGGGGGGCGGCCGGTCGGCTCCGCACCGCGCACTACCCGGCGGAGTGGTACGACGTCCGCTCGGTCCTCGACCGAGCCCCGGAGGCGGGTGGGCTGGTGGTGCTGCCCTGGAACGCGCTGTACCAGCCGTTCGACTGGAACTCCGGCCGCCCGGTCCTCGACCCGGCGCAGCGATGGTTCGACCGGTCGACGCTCGTCGACGACGACCTGACCGTCGACGACCGGGTGGTCGCCGGAGAGGACCCGCGGGCGGATGCGGTCGACGCCGCCGTGGCGGCCGGCGCGCCGCTGGAGCCGGTGCTGGCCGCGGTCGGCGTGCGTTTCGCGGTTGTGCACCAGTGGCGTCAGGCCCCGGCCGGGCAGCAGCTCACGGCCGCTGACCGCGTGTACGACGGCGCGCAGCTCGACCTGTACCGGCTGCGACAGCCGGCCGGGGAGTCGCCAGACGGACCGCCCGTCGGGCCGGTGGTGGTCGGTGACGCCGTCGCCGGTGCGCTGCTGCTGTGGGGAATCGCGGCGATTGCGGGCGGCGGCCGCCGTCAGCCTGCTAACCTGGCAGAACGTCGTTCGGAACGCTCCGAGGGAGAACTTTGATCACGGCAATCGTCACGACTGTTGCGGCCATCGTGCTCGCCGTCACGGCGGCGGTCGGCATCGTCGCGATCCAGACAGACGTCGAGCCGGTCAAGAGCCCGCTCTACAACTACGGCGCCCGCCAGTAGATCGCCAGGTTCTACCGTCGGCGCGGCTGGCCGCGGCCTGTTCCACCACTTCGGCAAACGCGTCGGCGGTCGCCTGCCACGTGAAGGTCAGAGCGTGCGCCGCTGCCGCGGCGCCGAGTCGCTCGCGCGCCGACCCGTCGGCGAGCAGGTCGCGCACCTCCGCCAGGAAGCCCGCCGCGTCGTCGGCGAGCGCGCCCGTCACCCCGTCCGCGATGGACTCGGTGAGGCCGCCCGAGCTGGCGAACGCGACTGCCGGCACGTGGTGCAGCGCGGCCTCCATGACCGAGAGCCCCCACCCCTCCTTGAGCGAGGGGACTGCGAGCACCCACGAGCGGGCCAGGATCTCGTGCTTGGTCTGCTCGTCCACGAACCCGTGGAACGTGACGCGGTCGGCGACTCTCAGGTCGGCAGCCCGCGTTCGGAGCTGTTCGTCCCAGTACCCGTGGCCGACGATGTCCAGCGTCAGCTCGGGCATCTCGCCGGTGAGCGCGGCGAGCGTCTCGATCGCGATCTCGATCCGCTTGTGCGGGACGAGGCGGCCGAGGACGCACAGCGTCGGGGTCGTGGACCGGCTCGTCACAGTGGCCGGTGCGGGCGCCGTACCGTTGTGGATCACCGACACGGCGTCCGCTCGAACCCCCAACGCGACGAGCTCCCGCCGCGTCACGTCGGAGACCGCGACGTACCGGGCGGACCGGTAGACCAGTGGAGCGAGCCGCGACTCCACCCACCAGCCCAGCCTGGCGAACCTCGGCCCGAAGACGACCGGCCACTGCTCGCGATGCACGTGGTGCACGAGAACGACGACGGGGCGTCGGGTGTAGAGCCGGCTGAGGAACGGCATGCCGTTCTGCACGTCGATGACCACGTCGTGGTCGCCGAGGCGGCCGGTCAGCTGGTGCAGCGCGGCGTGCAGGTAGACGGACAGCCGGCCACCGCGCCGGACGATACGGACGTCGCCGCGCGTCTCGTCGGCCGGTGCGTTGTCATGCGCGGCGCAGAAGAGCGTCACCCGGTGCCCCCGTGCGGCCAGACCGGCGGCCACCTGCTCGACGTACAGCTCCGAGCCGCCGCCCTCCGGGTGCAGCAGGTCGCGCCAGTTGAAGATCACGACCCCGGACGGGGAGCCGGCCGGCCGGCCGGTCGTGCCCTCGGCCGCCCACGGACCGGAGGCGGCTGCCGGCGCGAGCATGCCGGCGGCGGCTCCGGCGGGGGTTGGCATGTCAGCGACGGTAGGCGACTGCACGGTGTGGGGTGGTGCCTTTCAAGTAGACCGAATCGCGCTGTGCTCTCGCCCCGGCATGATGCCACGCCCGGCAGTGTCCAGGCTGCGGCAGGACGTCCGGAATAGTGCCTTTCCAGCGCTCGGTCGGTGCGGCCGCGAAAACATCGAATGTCGTTCGGCTTGCTGTCCGGCTGAGATATGTTTCGCCCGCGTTCACCTCATTGGAGAGTTCCCCATGCGACGTCTCGCGGGCTACGTAGCCCTGTTCATCGGCGTCTTCCTGCTGGTCTTCGGCGTCCTCGCCAGGGTCTACATGTACCCGAGGCTGGCGCTGGCGCCGATCGACCAGGACACGGTGACCGTCTCCGAGGCTCCCGGCGCGACGATCTTCGACCGGTCGCAGCTGAAGACCCGGCCGGCGCACCTGGTGGCGCGCCGGACGGTGATCGGTGACGTGCGCGCCAGCGAGCGGGCCGGCGACAACACCGCGGTGTGGAACGTCTCCGTGGACATCTACGAGCCCGGTGGCAACCCGATCAGAACCGTCTCCGACCGGGTCGCCTTCGACCGCGTCACCAGCGAGGCCAGGAACTGCTGCGACGAGAACATCGACGGTGTCCGGAAGGTCGGCGACGTCCCGGTTCGGCACGAAGGGATCGAGTACAAGTTCCCCTTCGACACCGAGAAGAAGACGTACCGGTACTTCGACACGACGCTCGGCAGGGCCACCGACATGCGGTTCGTCTCACAGACGAAGATCCAGGGGCTGTCGGTCTACCAGTTCGAGCAGGTCATCCCGCCGACTCCGGTGGGGCCGCACATCATCGGCGGCACGCTCAACCTGCCTCAGTCGGTCCTCGGCAGGACCGGCCCGGACCTCCCGGTGGTGCAGCACTACGCCAACAAGCGGACGGTCTACGTCGAGCCGAAGACCGGCGTCATCGTCCGCGGCGAGGAGCAGCAGTTCTCGACCTACCGCGACGCCGCCGGGACCGACGTGCTGACGCTCACGCAGGCCAACCTCGCCTTCAACCCGGCGACGGTGAAGCAGCAGGTCGAGACCGCGAAGGAGAGCCGGTCCAGCCTCCGGATGATCGGGACGATCCTGCCGATCGCCGGCGCGCTGCTCGGGCTGCTGCTGACGCTGCTCGGCGTGTTCCTGATCCTCAGCACGGCGCCCGCACCCCGACGCGCGCGTGCGCGGCGCGACGAGCCGGTCTCCGTCTGAGTCGAGGCCTGTCAGTCTCCTGCGCCGTCCCGCTTCACGGTCACCCAGATCGCCGTGCCGGGGATCAGCCGGCCGCGCAGCGCGCTCCAGTTCGGCCCCCACTCCGGGTGGCCGGGGGAGTCCGGCCACTCC